>CAIRDU010000292.1 GCA_903877395.1 uncultured Planctomycetaceae bacterium | reverse complement strand
TTTTAGAGCCATAAATCAGAAGCAATTGCAGCCAAGAGCAGGGCCCCCACCACCGCATTGGCATTTAAAAAAGCCTCGTTGACCCTGGAGAGATCGTTTGGTTGCACGATGGAGTGCTCCCAGAAAAGGATTCCAGCAATCGCGGCTAGGGAGACCCAATAGATTGACCCCAGATCAGGCACGACGATCGGCATGATCGCCAGCACGCAGAGCATCATGCCGTGCAGGATCGCCGCCAGTTGCAGAGCCCTCGGCACGCCCATCTGCGAAGGAATACTGTGGAGTCCATGCAAGGCATCGAACTCCGCATCCTGACACGCGTAGATCGTGTCGAATCCAGCCACCCACAGCGACACCGAAGCACCCAAGAGTGCCGCTGGCAGGAGATCGACTGGATCAACCAGCACAATGCTCCCCCGAATCGCGATCCACGCCGCCACCGGCGCCAGACCCAAGGCTAAGCCTAGCCAAACGTGAGCCCACATCGTAAATCGCTTGGCATAGCTGTAGCCCAGCAGCCAAGCGAGGACAGGCACCGACAATACAAGCGGTAGCCAATTGGGCAGAAAGAGCAGCGTGGATGCAACAAATGCCACGCTGGCGGCCACGATCAAACACAAAACCTCTCCAGTCTGCAGATCGCCTTGCGGCAAATGACGCGAGGCAGTGCGAGGATTTGCCGCATCGATTGTCCGGTCGACAAGCCTGTTAAACGCCATGGCCGCAGTCCTCGCGCTCACCATGCACAAGAGAATCCCCACCACCTCCTGCACCCATTGCCACGGCCACGAGAGCGCAACAGGATCGCCGCCTAAATGCATCGCAATCATCGCAGCCATGATCGCAAAAGGCATTGCGAAAATAGTGTGGCTGAATCGCACCAACTCTAAGTATGTGCGGAAGGTCGCAGCCATTAGGGAGCCTCACCCCAGCGACGCACGAGCGAGTTGGTCACGTTGAGTTGGTCACAGATCCGAGCGACAACGAAGTCGACTAGGTCTGAAATCGTCTGCGCGCCATGGTAAAAGCCCGGCGAGGCCGGAAGCACCACAGCCCCAGCCTCGTGGATCAATTGCATGTTTTTGAGCTGCGGAAGCGATAGCGGCGTTTCTCGCGGCACGACTACAAGCTTGCGTCGCTCCTTCAGATGCACCTCTGCAGCGCGGTGAATTAAGTTTTCTCCCATGGAGTGGGCGACTGCCGCGAGCGTGCTGCCACTGCATGGACAGATCACCATTGCGGCAGTCAGGAATGAGCCGCTGGCAATCGGGGCCATGAGATTGCGAAAGTGGTGGAAGTGCAGTCGGGAGTTTGGTGGTGCTCTGGTGCCCAGCAACGACTCCACATCGAACCGGTCGAGATCAATCTGCCTGTGGAGTTCCTCGGCAATCACAGCCTGCCCCGACGGACTGATCGTGAGATGGATTTCGCGGCCCGAAGCAAGCAGTAGTTCAAGGAGTCGCACGCCATACAACGCTCCCGAGGCGCCTGTCATAGCCATCACGAGTGGAATCTGATTGGCGTCAGTCATGTGTGGCTCCAGTCCGAGTGGCGAGAGAGAGCGTTGCGATGCCGAAGGTGAGGGGTACGGACTGGACTGCGACGAAGCCCGCCTCCCGGACGAGCGTGGCGAGCGCTTCGCCCGAGGGAAATTCCTCGACGCTCTGATTCAGATAGGAGTAGGCCGCAGAGGCATTTCTCGCAACAGCGTTGCCGATTCGCGGCAGCACATGGCGAAAATACCAGAGGTATGCCGATCGCATAAGCCGCTGCTTGGGCAGTGAAAATTCGAGAATCGCCAATCGACCACCCGGCTTGCACACGCGGGCCATTTCGGCCAAGCCGCCCCGTGTGTCGACTATATTTCGGAGACCAAATGCCACAGTGACCAACTCAAATGAAGCATCGGGAAACGGTAGATGCATCGTGTCGGCTTCGATCCACTCGACGGCGACCCCCTTTTTTCTAGTGGTCATTAGTCGTGACTTCTGGATGCCGCGATCCAACATGGGACGGCAGAAGTCGGTGCCCACAACTTTCACCGTCGAATGGCACCGAGCAGCGTACGCCAATGCCAAGTCGCCGGTGCCGGTGCAGACATCCAGAATCGACCCGTGGTCCGGAGGAGGAGCGAGACGTACCGTAACAAACCGCCACCAGACATCGATGCCCCCGGAAAGCAACCGATTGACAAGGTCATACCGCGGCGCGATCTGGGCAAACATTCCTTGCACGCGTTCCGCGGTTTTGTCGACCATTTTGTCGTTGGTAAGGGAGTGGTTTATGGTGGCAGAGGTTGGCATCGTCACGGCGGCTTTTATTTTCCTGTTTGGCGGTCTCTCTCAGCCGGGCATCGAACGCCCGCATCCATACCAATGATGAACTGGCACTGTCATACCTGCTTCCATCGTATGCTCGATGGCGTCACCGTGGGAGGGATCGCAATTGTCATCGACGTTCTCCGGGCCTCGACCACAATCACAACCGCCCTGGCCAATGGCGCAACGGGCATCTGGCCGGCATGCACGATCCAGGAGGCCCGCAAGGTTGCCCTCGCGACTGGGCCCGGCACGCTGCTCGGGGGGGAGCGGGGCGGCAGGCCCGTCGATGGCTTTGATGCGGGCAATTCGCCGCTGGAATATTCTCGCGCTCGCGTCGCGGGCCACCCCATCGTGCTGACAACCACGAATGGCACTCTCGCGCTGCATGCCTGTCGTGATGCATCTGAAGTGCTCGTGGGGGCTATTATTAACCGTTCCGCCGTGGCGGCTCTGGCGCGGTGGTTAGCAGTCGCGAATAAAAGTTGCGACATTCACCTCGTCTGTGCCGGCACTGACGGTGAGGTGACTGAGGAAGATGTACTGGCTGCGGGCGCAATTCTGGACGCGGCTGCCAGAGGGCTAGGGGCAGGCGGAGACAGGCTGGATGCTGCCAGTAGGGCGGCCCTCGCGCAGTACGCAGAAGCCACCAGTCCGAGCGAAGTTCCGACGGATCGATTGCACTCAGACGCAACAGGAGCGGTCCGAAGTGCAGCAATAGGCGCGATCACCGCGGCGTTTGCCACCTCGCGAGGCGGTCGCAACCTCGTGGATCTGGACATGCAAGAAGATTTGGCCTCGGCAGCAGCAATTGACGCGTGCGACACGGTGCCGATCTGGCATCGCTCCACCGGGTGGCTCGTCGCCGCTGCCAGTCAGAGCAATCTCTCCACGCACACATAGCCAACTAAGCTGCCCGTGGATAAAGTCATCCACGACCTTTTTCACTTGGTCGCCGCTTCGTGCGGCGGCTAGGCTCTGCCTCCCTTGCAGTGTTCGAGGTGGACTGCATCGATGCCACCCCACTACACTTTTGCACCACGCATAAAACTTCCCCCCGCTCCGTTTAGAAAAACGATCTCACAGAAACAATCTCTTATGCAAAAACAGCCTGAGCAATCGCGTATGGACAAAATCGTTTCGCTCGCCAAGCGACGCGGGTTTATCTTTCAGTCAAGCGAGATCTACGGCGGCTTGAACGGTTTTTGGGATTACGGCCCGTTGGGCGTTGCCCTTAAGCGCAATCTGAAGGAATGCTGGTGGCACGACATGCTCACCGGCCACGATGAACTGGCCACTTTGCCTGGTGCGCCAACGCCGTATGAGATGACAGGGCTCGACTGCACGATCATCATGCATCCACAGGTCTGGAAGTGCTCTGGTCACTTTGATCTCTTTCATGATTGGCTAGTCGATTGCCGGGAGTCGAAGCGGCGATACCGCTACGATCACCTCAAGGGTCGCTGGGCAAGCCACCGTGAGAAGCGGGTATTTGTCGTCACCGAGCAGTCGGGCGATGAGGCTCTCGTTGAAACGGCCGCCAAGGCCCAGAAATTCTTTGGGCTGCGGGCCAACAAGTCCAGCGAAATCGAGTGGGCTGAAGCGATGGTGCCACTGGCAGGCAACGCTCCCTTTGCCGAGGCACTTGGGCCCGATGCCGCCAGCCCTGGCACTCTCACAGAGCCGCGAGAGTTTAATCTTATGTTTGAGACGCGGATCGGTGCGTTGGCCGGCAACGACGATGACCGAGCTTTTCTGCGCCCCGAAACCGCGCAGGGCATTTTTATGAACTTTAAGAATGTGGTCGACACATCGCGTGTGCGGGTGCCATTTGGCATTGGTCAGATTGGAAAAAGTTTTCGCAATGAGATCACGCCGCGCAACTTCACATTCCGCTCGCGCGAGTTTGAGCAGATGGAGATCGAATTTTTCTGTAAACCAAATGACTCGGCAGCGTGGTATCGCTTCTGGCGCGACAGGCGGTGGAACTGGTATCTGAATCTCGGCCTCACTCCAGGCAGGCTGCAACTCCGCGAGCATGACGCTGATGAGTTGAGTCACTATTCGGTTGGCACCGCCGACATCGAGTATGCATTTCCATTCCTACCAGACGGGGAATTTGGTGAGCTGGAAGGCATCGCTCACCGGGGCGACTTCGATCTCCGCAGCCACATGGAAGGCAAGCTCGTGCGACGTGATGGCGAATTGGTCGTCGAGACCGACGATGCCGGTAAGCCCCGGCATCGTGGCAGCGGCAAGGATCTCAGTTACTTCGACGACATCTCGCGGGAACGCTTTGTGCCGCATGTGATCGAGCCGTCGGCGGGGGCAGACCGAGCTGTGCTGGCGTTTCTTTGCGATGCTTACCACGAAGACGAAGTCCCGGATGAAGACGGTAAGCCTCGGAGCCGTACGGTACTCAAGCTTCATCCGCGTCTGGCGCCGTTGAAGGTGGCGATTTTGCCATTGGTAAAAAAAGATGGCATGCCTGAAGTGGCGATCGATCTGTACCGAAAGCTCAAACCACAGATGGCAACGATGTACGACGAAAAAGGCTCCATCGGTCGTCGCTACGCTAGGCAGGATGAGGCAGGAACACCGTGGTGCATCACAGTCGACGGCCAGACACTTGCCGATACAACCGTGACCCTCCGTGACCGAGATTCTCTCACCCAGGTCCGCGTGCCGCTGGATGAGTGCGTCGATCTGCTCCGCTCCCGGCTGGCATAGCGTGTGTCGTTGACGGCTGACTTTTCCCACCACGTCCATATTCGGTGGCCTCTATCGGCCATGTTTTTCATGCTTCCAGCTCTATCCACCGTCTGCTCGCTCGAAGCGCCGCTGGAAACGATCCTCGCGGACTATGCCGCAGGCCACTGCAATGCCGTTGAACTCTGGCTGGGGCACGTCGAACGCTTTCTTGAGAAGCACGGCGTTGCCGATCTCAAAGCTCTCCTCGCACGCCACGCAATCAGGCCGATCGCGGCCAGTTTTCAGGGCGGGCTTCTGGCCGGCCCTGAAGATTCGCGTCGCGAGCATTGGCAGCACTTTCAGATGCGTCTTGCACTGCTGAGCGACTTGGGTATTCCAGTGCTCGTGGTAGCGGGTGATACACGCGAACCGCTGGACGGGGAGGGCATAGGCCGTCTGAGCGCAAGCCTTTCAAGGGCTTCAAAGCAAGCAGCTGACTATGGGATTCGTCTGGCGATCGAATTTAACGCGCACGCGAGTTTCCCAAACAATCTGCAGTCGGCGGTGGCCTTGGTGGAAGATGTGGGATGCTCTTCGCTGGGCATCTGTCTCGATTGGTTTCACTTTACGATTGGTCCGAGCAAGTCGCAGGACTTCTCGTTGCTGTCACGAGATAATTTGGCCCACGTGCAACTCTCCGGTATTGCCGAAGTGCCTCGCGAAATGGCCTCCGATGCCGATCGCATCCTGCCCGGCGAGGGTGTATCGCCGCCCGATGAACTGGTGCGATTCCTTGGCCAGATCGGCTATTGCGGCGCTGTCAGCGTGGAGGTGCTCAACCCACGGTTGTGGCGAGTGCCTCCACGGCAGTTTGGAGAAATCGCAATGACATCCCTGCGCACACTGCTGGGGCAAGCGGGGATGGAGGGCGAACGTTAGGAGGCGTGGGCGGTAGAAAGCCTTCGCATCGATGCGAGGATACACCGGCTCGCGTCAACTTTACCCGCTTTTCGCTCTCCCAAGCGGTTGTGCGGAGTCGTCCTTTAATTGGCTTGGAGAACTCCATAACCGAGGCGATGGGTGTCGGCGGAAGTTCGAGGAGCCTTCGGGCGTCTCCTCGCCCTCGGCGACGCCGCACCCGTCGCCGGCTTCGGTCACTAGACACCCGCTGCAGAGAGCAATCGGATGCGATTTAGTGGGCGGGCGGCCGTTTGTGTGTCGAGGCAACGCGATTGGTTGGGGGATTGCTGCGTTTTTGGTCCGGACAATAGTCTCGCAGTTGACTGGAACGGGCCTCAATGAGATCAAGCGGTCGCAGGCGAACAGGCATGCTGCGGGGCAAAATCTGAAAGTGTCTGGCGGTGGTGAGCGCATCCACGAGTTCCTGACAAAAGCCCTGCTTCGTGACCCAGAGGGCTGGATCATAGCGACGCAGATCGATCGGGATTGAGTATGTGCGGAGCGTCTTGCGGCGCAGCTTGACGTAGTGGGGAAAGTAGGAGATCGCGAGTTCTCGCAGCGTTCGGTAGATCGGATCGCGATACCGGAGAAAGGGGCTGTTGCTTTTCGAGATCGCGCCCCAATAGCGACCGCGACGAAAGAGCGAGACAATATGATCCACATCACCCTTGGCTGCGCCCATGTCCATCAGCAGCGGCGGGAAACCGTTGATGCCTAAGGCGCAGGCCGACACAAAGGCACCCTCAATGCAATGGGCGTGCCGGTGCTTCAATACCTCCGTAACGGAGAGGGCCGTCCAGCCATGAGACTCAAAGTTCCACGGAATCGCGTTGACGAAATCTTGGATGTGCTCCGGTGTGCGGAGGACACTGAGGTCTGTGGCCATAGACCGCGACAGCCCCCACTGCATGCCACGAGCAATTTTTGCGTTGATCATGTTTGATATGCTTGTGCGAGTCCAGATCGGAGCTGAAAGAGACTTTTCATCGTGTTGGCTCCTGTCAGATTTTTCAGTGTATACAGCCATCGCAGTTGCATGTGCAACCGACCGGATTCCAATTCGGCTGGCGTCACGTGCGGTCTCGGCAGCGGTCGCAGCCATCGAACAGGGGCGATTAAGAAGCGGCTTTTGCCAGAACCAACCGCACAACGCAGGGCCGATTCACCAGACTGCTCTTCGCGGGTATCCTTGAGGATCGAGTCGAAACGCCTGCCCAGCCCGTCCCTGTCTTGCTCTGCCAATTTTGTTGGTGCCAGCCCATGCCTTCCAAACCTCTGTGCCAACGGATTGATTTGACATCTCCTGACGGCCACAGGCAACTGGAGCGCTTGCGAGGCACACTCGTGTCGCAAGGGGAGTTGGTGAGTCCGACTGGTCGCCAACGCACGATTGACGTCTTCGGCGAACCGCTCACGCCGCGGGAGGTTGTGCGGCGAATCTGCGAGGACATTCGTTCCAAAGGGATCGCTGCGCTGCTGGAGTACACAAAACGGATCGACGGTGTGACAGTCACACCAGAAAATCTGTTTGTTTCGCCAGACGCGATGGGTGCAGCCCACGCGGATGTGGATGCCAATTTCTTGAAGGCTGTGAAACGGATCCGGGGCCGAGTCGAGCAATTCCAGCGGGCGTTGCTGTCCCGTGATGTTGAACTGCCATTGCTAGGCGGCG
>CAIRDU010000291.1 GCA_903877395.1 uncultured Planctomycetaceae bacterium | reverse complement strand
GTGTTGGGTGCCACTCCCGAGGGCCATGTCGCCAGCGAGCACCGTTTCAGTGCCGGTCATTTCGGTTAAAAATAAACTGGGTGCCGAGATGCGTCGCGTGCCTCTGTAGTCTCGCATGCGTGCGCAACTTGCGTGAACTTCCTGCATGCCTCGCGTGATGCCAACAAATACAAGCCGTCGCTCCTCCTCTAACTGTTCTGGCTGATCGAGGCTCCGCTCGTGCGGCAGGATGCCGTCCTCCATTGCCACCAGATAGACCACCGGAAATTCCAGTCCCTTGGCGGCATGAAATGTCATGAGCGACACCCGCTCGGTGGTGGCATCCCAGGAGTCTGTGTCGGAAACAAGCGCAGTGGTCTCTAGAAAGGATCCCAGCGAGTCGTCTTCCGCAGCGCGAGGCTCGCCCGTTGCCGGGGTGGCCCCGCCTGTGGCATAACTTTCGTCGTGCTGCAGGGCGGCTGTCAGAAGCTCTTCGATGTTCGCCAGCCGGTCGTCGCCCTCCTCACCCTCCTCTTCTTCGAGCATCCGTCGATAGCCTGTTTTGTCGAGAACAGCCTCTAAAAGTGGTGCCACGCCTGTTTTGGTCCCTCCAGCACACTGGCTTAATTCGCGGTGCAACCGACTGAATGTCGCAAGCGCACCGGCCGCTCGCTTTGAAATCCCTGGGATTGTTGCGGCCCGCGAAGCCGCCTCCAAGCGGCTCGCACGATGATCGTCAGCCCACGAGGCCAAGTGATCCAGCGACTGTTTGCCAATGCCTCGGGGCGGTACGTTGACAACCCGCAGGAGGGCCTCGTCGTCGCGAGGATTTTTGAGCAAACGTAGCCAGGCCACGATGTCGCGGATTTCTCGTCGCTTGAAAAATTCGAGCCCTCGCACAAGCTGGTAAGGCACAGCCCGGCTCCGTAGCCCAACTTCGAGCGATCGCGACAGCGCGTTTGTCCGAAATAGAATAGCAAAGTCGCGAGGCGATCGCTTTCCTGTAGTCACCGCATGGGCGATCTCGTCGGCAATGCGATTAGCCTCATCGTGGCTTGTCGCATCGAGCACGATTCGCACCCGCTCGCCGGGCTCCGCTGCCGTGATTAAACGCTTCGGCATGCGGCGTGAATTGTTGGCAATGAGCCGGTCGGCTGTGCCAAGAATATTGGCGGTGCTTCGGTAATTATGCTCAAGCGTGACAATCGCAGCGGTTGGGTAATCGCGCTGAAACTCTAGGATATTGCGGATGCTCGCGCCTCGCCAGCCGTAGATCGCTTGGTCCGGATCGCCCGTTACGGCCAGATTCGGATGGTCGATCGCAAGCCCTCGTAGGATGCTGTATTGCACGGCGTTGGTGTCTTGATATTCATCCACGAGGATCCAGCGGTGCTTGGCGTCAAGCATGGCTCGCAGATCAGGGTTGTCGGTGAGTAGACGGGCAACGTGCACAAGAAGGTCGTCGAAATCGACAGCATTCGTTGCGAGTAACATTTCTTGGTACGCGGGCCACAGCTTTTTGACGACTTCGTCAGCGGGCCGGCCCCAGCGAGGCTCGAAGCTATCCGGTGTGAGGCAATCATTTTTAGCGCGGCTGATGATGCCAGCGAGTCGGTCGATCGGCGTATGCGACAGTGCCAAGCGGAGCTTTTTTGCCGCACGCTTCAAGAGTGAAACCGCATCGCTCGAATCCAGAATGGAATAGTCGCTTGTGAGGCCGGCAAGCCTTGCGTGCGACCGCAGAAGCCTCGCCGCGAAGCGGTGGAACGTGCTCATTTCGACCGGCTGTGGGCCAACGAGTTGGGCCACCCGGCGTCGCATCTCGTCGGCGGCCTTGTTGGTGAACGAAAGTGCCACGATCTGTTTCGCAGGCACCCCTTGTGAGATGAGGTGAGCAATCCGGTGTGTAACCACCCGAGTCTTACCACTCCCGGGCCCAGCAAGCACTAAAAGCGGCCCTGCCACGTGGGTGGCTGCCTGTCGCTGAGACTCGTTGAGGGCGTCGATGAAGTGTTGTGGCACTTGGTTTGAGCGGCGGTTGCCGACCCTTCAAATAAGGCAATCGTGGGGGGCGGCGCAAGGCTTGCTGACAGGCTCGCACAGACACAGGTAGGCGAATTGCAACTGTTTAGATTATATTCAGGACCGTCGCCACACGGGCGGTTGTGGCCCGAAGGTCACACAAAAAACACGGACAGAGAATCGTCAAAATCCGTTTTCCAATACCTGCACGGGAGGGAACCCATGCCTCGCATTCCTTACAAGAACCTCACACAGTCGGATGAGATGGCTGAAAAGCTCGAAATGAGCACGGCTGAAATAGGCCTTTCTGTTCGCACCACCAACTGCTTGGAAGAGAAGGGGATTTTTACGGTGCACGATTTGCTTAACTGCACCCGGTCCGATCTTCTCTCCATTTCCAACTTTGGTGAGAAGACACTGGAAGAAGTGTATCGCTCTTTGGAGAAGATCGGATTCTTCCGGACGTTGCAACAAAGCGGCCAATCCTCGGTGGAAGCATCGCTGCGACTGTGATGGGATTGTCCGTGCACGACGATTGAAGGAGATGAGCCGTGAAATTGCCGCAGTTCTTCGGCAAAAAACGCGGCCACCGTCGCACTGGCTCGCAGGCATGGGGCTCCTTTGGTGAAGGGTTTTTCTATGCTGTGCTGCTGGTGTCTGGCTTCGTGTTTGGCGGGTTGGTCCTGTCAGGCACGGTGGCCTACTCCCCAACCGATCCCGATACCGTTGTGTTACAGCACGGCTATGATTGGTGGATGTGGTTGCTCACGCTGCTCCTCCCAGGTGCCCTCGTGGCCTTTGGTGGCTCAGGTGTAGCTCGCGTGATTCGCGTCTGGGGAAAATCAGACGAGCATCGCGCTGCTTCGATGGGGCTGCCCAAACTGCTCGACACCATGGGGCAGGCTGCCCAAGACGCCCCCGGCCATCCTGGCGTGCCCACGTGTGAAAATCTTGTGAATTCGCCGGGCACGCTCCTGCGATACAGGCTGCCACTGGAAAGCCCTGAGAGTTGGACGCTCATTGGTTTTGGTCTCTTCGCAATGCTATGGAATGCGGTCGTGCTTGTGCTGGCAGTGAGCGCCGGCCTTGATCTGCTCAGTGGCAAGACAGACTGGCTACTCTTTATGGTGCTTGTGCCATTTGCTGCCGTCGGCGTTGGTGGCATCGTTGTTTTTGTATGGACATTCCTGTTGGCCACAGCCGTGGGGCCGACGCAGTTTGAAATATCAGATCATCCATTGGCTCCGGGAGGCAGTTATGACGTGCTGCTTGGGCAGGCCGGCACGGGCAGATTCCGGACGCTTGAGGTGTTTTTAGAAGTCGAGGAGCTCGCGACATTCCGTCAGGGCACAGATACTCGCACCGAACGGCTCGTCGTCTGGCGAGAGCGAGTCAAGGAGTGGCACGACGTAGAGCTCACGCCCGGCGGTCGCTTTGAGTCGCGATTTATGATTGATATTCCAGCCGACGCCATGCACTCCTTCGCGTCGGCTCACAATTCCGTGCACTGGCGAATCGTTTTGCGTGGCCTGTCCGAGAGCCGTCCAGCTTTTACACGGATCTTTCCGCTAGTCGTTTTTCCTCCACCGGCACCCCTTTTGCGGCGTCCTGTCCACTCGGCTTGGCAGGTATCTCCATGAACGACGCTGCTGCCACGACCAACGGTGATAGTAAGGGTATTGTCCCAGCCTTGCGTGCAATTGCTGCTGGATCGCCTGCGGTGGCAAAAGGAACACTGTCTCCGCGAGTTGTATTGCAGTTTGATCACGCTAGTCGCATCTATCAGCCACACGAAAACCTTGGTGTGCGCTATCGTATTGAGGGCATTGACGACGAGAAAGTGCGTGCCGTGGAGCGGTCTGCAGTCTGGTATACCGAGGGGAAAGGGGAGGAGGATCTGGAGTCGCATTTTTTTGAGCGTCTTTTCGGACAGGACGCCGTCAATGCGGCTGTGCCGAATGGCTCATTTGCGATTGTCCTTCCCTCCAGTCCACTCTCTTACGAGGGCGTGATTGTCAAGGTGCGATGGTGCGTACGGGTGCGAATCTTTTTTGAGGGTGGCAAGGATTTTGTTTCGGAGCACGTGTTTGAGATTGGGCAGATTCCGCCAGCACGCAATCGAAGGGAGCCCTTGGCATGACTGCACAGCGGCCGCCCGATTATGGTAGCAGCGATTTTTGTGGCAACCCATTTTCAACGCGTTACACGCAGCCAGGTCGCATTGTGCCACTGGATCACTTTGGCAACCCTCTGAACCTACAGGGGATTCTTGTCTCGCTTGCTGAGTTAGGGGGAACGGCGGCCATTCAGGGCCAGCACGGCAGCGGCAAAACAACGTTGCTCGAGCATCTAGCCTGTGAACTGAAACATAGCGGCGCGTGCGTAGTTCGCGTGCGACTGCGTAGTAGGCTAGATGCATTGGAAGCACTGCTAGCCATCGCACGTAGCCCGCCAGGTGGCATCGTGTGCATCGACAGTTGGGAGCAAATGGGCCTTTTGTCAAGCTGTCTGGCGAGGGGGTTGGCATGGGTGTGTCGCTGTCATGTGCTGGTCACATCGCATCGCGCCACTGGCCTGCCTTTGCTTATCGATTGCCAGACATCCCACCCGCTCTTAGTGGCCATTGTACGACAGTTGCCATCCCATGAACTATGGTATGGCCAATGCATCGTCCCAGCAGATGTGGAAGAGGCATTTAAGCAGTGTGCCGGGAATGTGCGGGAGTCGCTCTACCACTTATATGACCGGTTTGAATGTCACGGGCGAGGAGGTCCGGATATGCCGGTGGTGCCTGCCGTGTCGATCGTGCCGCCACGGAGCATGAAATTCATGAAACCATTCGGCATTTTTTTCGCGCCGAGGTACCCGAGTGCAACCTAGGCTGGAGTGTTGTTGAACGTATCGGGCATCCCGCTACGTCGATCAGCACCAGTCGAGGAGCGAGTGATGAAGACGCGAAAGATGATGGCCGTTGTTTTGCTGGCCTGTACTGCCGCTTCCACGTGGTCTCAGGTCTGCAATGCGCAATGTTGCCTCGACAGTTTATTCGCGGGCTGCGGCAACTGCTTCCGTAAGGCACCGCCAGCATACGCCGTTGCACCTGTGCCCATCATGGCACCGATCGCTGCAGCTCCTCCTGTGCCAGTTGTGGTGCCGGTGCAGCAAGTGAGCTACGTGCCCGAGACAACCTACCGCACGCAGTATCAGTGCGTGCCGGTTACCTCGTATAAACCGTCCTGTGAAATCGACCCATGCACTGGCTGTCCTCGAGATTGCATGGAGCAGGTGACCAATTATGAGCAGCGTGCCGTAAACGTGCCCGTCACGCAGTACCGTGCTGTCTACTCGACCAAATATGTTCAGATGCAGCCTGGCTACGCCGTAGCTCCAGGCAGCGCGGTTGTGCCGGGTGCCGTGCCAGGACCTGCTGGCATCGCAGCCAGTCCGTTTGCCGCTCCGACGCAGACGACTCCACAGGCGTGGGGTTCGGCAGGAAGCGACATTCCGCAGCAAAGCATTGCGGCACCGACGCTGCCGCAGGGAGCCGTTGGCCAGCCCATGATGCCGCAACCGACGTTTCAACAGCAGATCGTTCCGCAGAGTGGAACTTACGCTGCTCCGTCGCCAGTTCAGCCTCAGCCCAGCCTGCCGCCCACGCTCGCGCCCACCCCGTCACTGAAGCCGATTCCGGAACTGCCTCGCACGATGCCAGGCCAGACTGGGAGTGCAGGTGCCGCGCCCTCAACCCCGTTGGCTCAGCCGTCTCCCGCACTCAAGCCCATACATGCTCCGGCAGGAGTACCAGGTGGGAACGCCCCAGGCACGACTCCAAGCACCCCAGACAGCAATGGAACCGGGAGTATCGGCATGCCGACTGTGCCTGGCACTGGTCCAGGGGCCGCCACCGGCGCGTTTCCTCGGCTTTTGGAACCAACGAGCCACACCACATCGTGGCAGCCCGCGGCGGTTTCTCGGTCGTCCGCCTATCCGACCGCAGCTTTGCCTGTGCGATGGCAGCAGTAACGCGATAAACTGGGTTGATTCACTCAACTTCCTTTTTGCTGTTATTGGCTGAGACACTTCTGTGACCAATGTCGACATCGCTACCATCTTGAGTCGGGTGGCCGACCTGCTGGAATTCAAGGCAGAAAATACCTTTCGAGTGCGAGCCTACCGCAACGCTGCACACACGATTGGCAACATGGTGGAGTCGCTTGCGAGGCTCAACGAAGATTCGGGCCGGTCGCTCACTGATATCGATGGAATCGGGGCCGATCTTGCTGCCAAGATACAGGTGTTGCTCAACACGGGCCGGTTGCCGTTGCTAGACGAACTGGAAAAAGCCGTCCCATCAGGTGTATTCGCGATTATGCGAGTGCCCGGTCTAGGCCCCAAGAAAGTCAAACTGCTCGTCGACCAACTCGGCATCGACTCACTAGAGGGGCTCGAGGCTGCCTGCCGCGCAGGGCAAGTGCAAGGGTTAAAGGGATTCGGCGAAAAAACACAGGCAGCGATTCTCGCTGCTATCGCTTTTGCCAAGAGCCCGGAACATTCCAGGACCTTGTGGAACGATGCCGATTCAACCGTGCAGATCCTGTTGGCGTGGATGCAAACCTGCCCGCAGGTGCATCAGATCGAGGCGGCTGGTAGTTGGCGACGTGGCCGGGACACGGTCGGCGATATCGATATCCTTGTGGAATGCGACGGCACAAGAGAAAGCGCACAGGCCGTCATGAATCACCTGCATGAGTGGTCCGAGATCACTGCAGTGCTTCTCAGTGGTGATACAAAGACGAGCGTGCGGGGGCCACAAGAGATCCAGATCGATCTGCGCATCGTAGAGCACGCCTCGTTTGGGGCTGCCTTGCAGTATTTCACGGGTTCAAAAGAGCACAACATACGACTGCGATCTCGAGCCCGTGATCGCGGCCTGACGATCAACGAATACGGTGTGTATCGGCTGGCCGGTCAGGGTGAGGGCGGTGAGTCGGAACTTGCGGGGAAAGTGGGCGAAAGCCTTGCCGGAAAGACGGAAGGAGATGTGTACAGGGCGGTGGGCCTTCCATGGATCCCGCCAGAGCTCCGCGAAGGCGGCGATGAATTCTTGCTGGCCGAGCGCGGAAAGCTCCCCGTACTCGTCACGCTCGCTGACATCCGCGGCGATCTCCACATGCATACCACGGCCACCGACGGTACGGCAACGCTTGGCGAAATGACCCGCGCGGCAATCGAACGAGGCTTGGAGTACATCGCGATCACCGATCACGGAAAGCGGGTGACAATGGCCCATGGGCTTGATGCGAAGCATCTTCTCAAACAGTGGGCAGAAATCGACAGACTCAACGCATCGCTTGCTGAGGACGGTGCACCGTCGCTTGTGGTGCTCAAGGGGATTGAAGTCGACATGCTGGAGAAGGGCGGCCTCGATTTGCCAGACGATATTTTAGAGCAAGCCGACTGGGTTGTGGCGAGTCTGCACTACGGTCAGAGCCAGCCCCGCGCGCGAATCACGGAGAGAATCATTGAGGCGATCGAAAATCCGTATGTGAGTGTCATTGGTCATCCCACCGGACGGCTCATTAATCGCCGACAGGCCTACGATGTGGATATTGAGGCAGTGATCGCAGCCGCCGCACGCACCGGCACGTTCCTAGAGATCAACGCCAATCCATGGCGACTGGATCTCAACGAGCACCATGCAGCCGCTGCAAAGCAGGCCGGCGTCAAACTCGTCATCTCGACAGATGCCCACGCCACAAGCGGCTTGGGCATGATGCGATGCGGTATTCTCCAGGCCCGCCGCGCGGGTCTGGAGTCACGCGACATTGCCAACACTCAAACGCTCACTGCCTTACAAAGTGCGATGAAGCCCGGTGGTGCTAGCAGGTAACCTTGCCGCCGGCTTGACGCAGCGAAATCCAATGTGGTTAGTGCTGCTGGAGATCTCTCCTTTGCTACGGGCGCCCACGATATAACGCGCACAATACTGCTCTGAGCAGAGAAAAGACCCACCCCGCATCACACGCTTGATCTGTCCGGGTTCCTGTGGATCAAAGCTCTCGGGGGGGCCCGTTGGATTATCGACGGCTTTTTCATTGCCGCCTTGCGTGGCGTATGTGTCGGGGCGGTACCAGTCCGAACACCACTCCCAGACGTTTCCAGACATGTCATAGAGGCCGTAAGAATTTGGAGGAAACTGTGCAACGGGCGCTACTGCGGCATAGCCATCGTCGGCGGAATTATTGTTCGGAAATACCCCCTGCCACGTGTTGGCCATCCAGTGGCCATGTGGCAAAAAATCGTTGCCCCATGGATACATGTTTCCAGCGAGGGCACCTCGTGCGGCGTATTCCCATTCTGCCTCGGTCGGCAACCGCTTGCCTGCCCAGGCAGCATACGCCTGGGCATCTTCGAACGCGACATGAACGACAGGCTCCTCGCCTTGCTCATCGACGGAACTACCATCGCCTGTGGGGTGTCGCCACTGCGCCCCTATGACGTAGTTCCACCATCGCAGGTGCGCCATGCCAGACGGATCGCGGAGGGGCACCCTCTCCGCTGGGGGCGAAAAAACAATTGATCCAGCCACCAGATTCTCCACAGGAGCACCAGGAAAGTGTTCGGCCTGCGGAACGCGCTCTGCAACGGTGATATACTCAGTGGCTTTCACAAACGCTGCGAACTGCCGGTTCGTGACTTCTGTGCGGTCCATCCAAAAGCTATCGACGTGAACGCGGCGCACAGGACGGGCATCGTTCATGGCGTCTGGCCCACCGTGAGGAATACCACGAGGATCCGCGCAGCCCATCGAGAAATCACCACCGGGAATCCACATCATGCTGCTTGGTGAGTCGTCAGGCGGTTGATCGACGCTCGTGATCGTTGGCGTGAAAAGAGTGGCGGTAGGTGGCCAGCGAACCGAGGCTTTCGCCGGTTGCTCAATCGCGAGACGGCACAGGCCCCAGACGCAGGCCGCCGCTCCAAGCCCGAATGTGATGAGCCACGGCGTGGAACGGAACGAAGGCAGATTCATGGTGGTGAGTCGATCGGGATAGGACTCATGCCGAACGTGAAAAAGAGGGTTCCTCGAGCGCGAGATCAAATCGCTGGCGGAGTGTGCGACGGCGCGAGGGTCGCCACCACTTCACAAAAAGCATTCGTGACTCGTCGGCCATCGCCACCTCTTCCCGATGCAGTTCGACAAGGATTTGTCGGAGCGGCAGCGCACTTCTGTCGTTGGCCCAGCGACCCAGTCGGTCTGCCGCTGCTGCGTGATCAGTGAAGTCCCCAAGCATTTTCTGAAGTTGCTCCAGCGAATCATAGCAGCGCGCCCGAGTGCGTGGAGCAAACACACCTGCAAAAAGCTCCATTGCATAGCGAAGCCTTTTCCCCTCGATGCGGAGAGCATGCATCTCATCGGCATGCCGGAGCTTTCGGTTGGCCGCTGAAAAAAAACGTTTAATCATTGGCTTGAAACGTTGGCGAGCATAGTCTCCAAAACGCATCTGCTTATGGCTTTGCGGAATATCATCGAGCAATCGTTCCAACTGTCCGGGCCAATCGTCGTCGCGAAGTTTTTGCGAGATCGAATGAATCGGCTGTCTGGAGACGTCTCGCTGCCTGGCTAGCATGGCCACGAGACGATTGCGAGCCGTGCGAGCAGCAAGCGACTGGATTTTGTCTTCGCTAGGCGTGGCGATGGTCGTTGTGTTCGATGAATCGTTCGAAAGCCGGTCGGCAAGGACATCGAGGTCGCGGGCTTCGCCCGCGGCGTGGCGGATTCGCCGCAGACGCTTTTCAAACCATGCGCACCGGGACGACGATAGCAGTGTACGAAATGCATCGAGCGCCACCAACCCACGACGGGTTGCTACCCGGATCCGATGCACGCGAT
Organism: uncultured Planctomycetaceae bacterium; assembly: GCA_903877395.1. GTDB lineage: Bacteria > Planctomycetota > Planctomycetia > Pirellulales > UBA1268 > BAIKAL-G1-2R. The sequence continues at coordinate 2,333 of CAIRDU010000291.1, read as the reverse complement.
CTGGGGTGAGATCAGAACAATTGCCCGCGTGCGGGAGTTCCAACCAGACAGCTTCGAGCCGCCTGCGCAGCGTACGGGCCGCCACGTGCCCGACTGGCATGCGCTGGTCGTCCACAACGATCCACCTAGTCGGCAACACCATAGAAATAGATGAGGCGTCAGAAGGGAAAAACATGGAATGCAAGTCGGCAATACAATCCAGAAGCCATCTGGAGCGGCCGCTTCGCATTGCCGCGGGTGTCTCCGCAAGGCACTCCTACTGTAGAGGGCGTAGGACGTGCCATTCCAGTCGCGTGGGAATTAGCCGGAAAAAAGACAGAGTTGCGGTAGGAAGTCAGAACTGTTTGCAGCCAGTCCGAAGAGCTTACCTCACCCCCACCGCGTCGGCGGCAGGTTTTCCGGCCATCGGCTTACGAGATGGCTGCACGGTCGGCGCGGCTTTATGAACAGTGACCTTAGAAGCAAAGATGGTGCCGGCCCCCATGGAGCCCTCACCCGTCCAGAGCCTGCCCTTCACCTCAACGGAGTCGCCGGGACCGACCAGTTCGAGTTGCGCTGATTCGATCGTGATCGCCACATTCTCCGCCAACGGCAGCGAGAGCCGGCGAATCCTTCCGGCATCAACCTGCACCAGCATGAGCGAGTTCCGCACCTGAACCAATCGACCAACGATTATTTCTGGACGACCTGCATGAATTTCCTCTGACTTCAGTTCGGGCAGCGGGGTTATAATATCGATCATTTCCACCGGCTTTATAGCGCGCCCCTGGGCATTGACCTGCGTGCGAATGCGAACGGTGAGGCCTGGAGAGAGGATCGCAGGCGATGCGTTTCCGCTGACAAAGAGGTGCGAAACACCTGCGGGATGCAGCACCGCCACGTGGGCGCGTTTTGCAGTTACGTCATCCTCGCCGGCGAGAGCATCTCCGGCAGCATGGCCGACATCTCCGCTGACAAACATCAGCATTCCTCCAGCAATTGAGCCGGTCGCCCCAAGCACAACCCCACGAAACTCCTCCTCGGGCAGCGTGTCAATCACGAGTTTATTATTCTCAACCGGAATAGTGATTGCTTTGTTTGTGCCACGACACGCCCCAAGGTTCCAGAGGCGCTCGTAGGCCTTTTGGATCGCCGCAGACTTGTAAAAAGTGCCCCATTGGATTGTGCCGTCAGCCGCTAACGGGGGCAGTATGCCTTGAGTATCGGCGTATGGGTTGTAAGGAGCCGGCTGCGCGTATGCGTGTGGCAGGAAAAATGGCGAGAGAAACACCAACGCATAAACAGGGAGATAGGGAATGCTGACAAGTAGCGGTAACCGCTGGCATCGCATCAATTAAAATCTCCTGCAAAGGACGCTCCAACCATACTTCGTCCAAGAGACCAACTCCAGCACTGCAAAAATGCACGCCCAAGAGCCAGAATTGCAGGAATGCCCGAGGAACACGAGCCAGACGGAACGAACCTATCAGTCGAAATGATTGCAAGGAATGAACGGTTTACAGGCTGTTGTACAACAGTACCCGCAACGCCCAGAGGCTGTTCAGGCATGCCCGCCACTGGCGCAAGCTACTTGTTTTCCACATGGGAAAACGCCCCGAACCACTTTGATTCGAGCAGTCGATTGCTAGAGGGATTCGTCGGAGCCCAGTAAATTCTCGAGCAAAGCCACATCGCCGCCGTCTTGCAAGCCAAGTTTGAGTTCCTCATCAGCAGCAGGTGCTTCCAGCAGCGGAAACTGACGGGTAAGCACCGTTTCGCGGTCCATCCGCAGCGATTCGAGGGCCTCTGGCCGCACGCGAACCTCAGCCGACTGGAACGTGTTGAAGCCAGTGCCGGCTGGGATAAGATGGCCCAGAATCACATTTTCCTTGAGGCCAACGAGGTTGTCTACCTTACCGGCGAGGGCCGCCTCGGTGAGTACTTTGGTCGTTTCCTGAAAACTCGCCGCAGAGATGAAACTCGAACTTTGAACGCTGGCCTTGGTGATGCCAAGCAACTGCGTGCTGGCAGTCGCTGGCTTCGGCTTGACTCCCTTGGCAGGAGTGCCTCCAAGGGTTTCGATTTGTGCATTGGCCTGTGCGAGTACATCCTTTGGCACGATGCTGCCCACAGCGAATTCGCTATCTCCCTTGTCGGTGATACGAGAACCGACGGTTACGCGATCATTCGCTTGGCGAAACTCGAACTTATCCATCACGCTGCCAGGCAGCAGAGTGGTGTCGCCCACGCCTTCGATTTTTACCTTACGCAGCATCTGCGACACGATAATTTCGATGTGTTTGTCGTCGATTTCAACGCGTTGGCTGCGGTAAACATTTTGGATTTCGCGAACG
>CAIRDU010000290.1 GCA_903877395.1 uncultured Planctomycetaceae bacterium | reverse complement strand
CTCCTACAAAAACAACCTTGCCCTGAGGATGGCTGCTGATGGCATGCACGGCGAATGGTTGAGACTGCTTCATGGCGTTGCATGGCTGCGAGAGACGGCTTTTTGGATACGCGAATTGGGCTGCGTGGGCCCGGCTATAGAGTGTAGTAAATGAGCCAACACTATCGGGCTAGCGCTTCCTTTTTGCGAGGAGAAATCGGAGAAAGTGAGTCCTCGGCCGGTCTGCGAGGGACGCTGTTTGAGGGTCTGGCCCCAGAGCACTAGACTCAGGGTTCCCTTCGATCCGATGAACATGCCTAGAACTTCCACCCAGTACAAAGCCGAACGACCGGGAAACCCAGCGGGCTACCCTCGCCTTGGACCGCTTCTGGCCGGCTCAACGAATAAATCCCCATCCCATGGCCAATGAGTCTCAAGCGGCCGCTGCAGGCCCACCTGACCCAGCACCTGCGCCTACGGCCTCTCTGCTTTCGCCGGCGGAGCGGTCGCGACTCGCTCAGTGCTACCAAAGGGGCACACTCAATGCCGCCACGAACGCGGATTATGCAATCGAGATGTTTTCGACGTGCGTGCTGGGCGATCCAGGCAACGCCATCTATCTCCAAAGCCTACTGGCTGTTCTGCGGAAGAAGCACGGCCCAAAAAAATCGGGCGGGATGACCGCATTTTGGCCTGCTGGCTTGCGAGGCGGTTCGCTCAAAAAACTGGCTGCCACGGCTCAGTGGCGAGAGGTGCTCAAGCAGGGACTCGTTCTCCTCAAGAGCAATCCATACGAGCACACCTGCCAGTTGGCGATGGCCGATGCCTGCGGACAACTCCTGCTGTACGACACTCAGCGATGCTATTTGAAAAGCGCACTGGATGCGGCTCCATCAGATCCGGAGGTTAATCGCCAGTGCGCGAGATTTCTGGCCGACCACGGTGAGTTTGATCAGGCGATTGCATGCTGGGTGCGAGTCTCGAATGTGAAGGGCCTAGCCGATGAGGCACAGCACGAAGTCGCTCGCCTGCAGGTGGAAAAGACAATCGTTTCTGGCCACGGTATGGCAGGGCGGTCTTCTGCCGGCGTTACGGCAAAGGGCGTTGGAGGGGCGGTTTCTGCTGATGCGCCGAGCGACCGGCTTGCCGTGCTCAAGCGTACGGTTCAGGAGAGTCCTACCGACATCGAGGCCTATCTCGAGCTTGCCGATTTGCTTGAGCGGGATGCCACGATCGAGGAGGCCGAAGCAATGCTCGGTCAGGCACTGGCAGCATCCGGCAACGACCTCAAGGTGCGAGAGCATCTCGAAGACCGTCAACTGCGGTGGTCGCGCCATCGTGTACATATCGCGGAAAAGCGTGTGGAAACAGAAGACTCCCCCGCGCATCGCCAGACGCTTGAGCGATTGAGGATCGTGCAGAACAAGCATGAGGTCGAAGTCTATTCGGCCCGCTGCGAGCGCTATCCGGAAAACATCACCTGGCGATATGAGTTGGCTCTCAGGCTCAAGGCGGTCGGCAATTTTCCCGAAGCCATTAAGCATTTTCAGGAGGTGCTAGGAGACGCTCGACGCAAGGGAGCCGTTGCCCTTGAACTCGGCGAGTGCTTCCAAAAGATCAAGCAATATCCACTGGCCATGCGAAACTACGTGACGGCCGTCGAGTCTCTGACGGACCGCGAATTGGATCTCCGCAAGCGGGCTCTTTACCGGGCCGGTGTGCTGGCTGCAGGGATGGATGACGCCGATGCCGCCCAGAAATACCTCTCAATTCTCGCTGGTCTCGACTACGGATACCGGGATGTGGCCCAACGTCTGGACAAATTGAGCTCCTTGAAGGATAAAGGGGGCTGAAATCAGATCCATTTTGGAGTTGAGTCAACGTTCACTGGTTTCATTTCATTCATTGTGTGAGAGTGTGATTTTAACAGCGTAAGGATAAGGATCTGGAATGCCCAATTCGGCCAATGCAAAAAAGCGACATCGTCAAAACCTGCGGAGTCGGGATCGCAATCGCGCCATGAAGTCGGACCTCAAATCGCAGGTGCGCAAACTCCTCGAGTCGCTGAACGATTCGGCCAAGACAGGTGACGTAACAGTTGCCCGCGAACACCTTCGCTTAGTGGCCAAGAAGGCCGACCGTGCTGCAGCAGCCCGCACGATTCATCCGAATCGCGCTGCCCGAATGAAGTCGCGACTATCCGCCAGGATACTCGCAGCATCCAAGGCTGTATCGCCGGCATAGCGATCCCTCTCACTGCCCGTGGATAAAGTCATCCAT
>CAIRDU010000289.1 GCA_903877395.1 uncultured Planctomycetaceae bacterium | reverse complement strand
GTATCGCAACCGGATAGAGCGGGCTGCCAACGAACGATATCGGCAAGGCTGCCTTCAACGAACCGCACGCCGTCTCGCTTCAAATGCGCAGCCCGTTGTGGCGATCGCACGAGGCACCGCACCTCGCAGCCAGATTCGAGCAGCGCGTCGGTGAGATGCCGACCGATGAAACCAGTTGCGCCTGTGACGAAGACCTCTCGCATGATATGCGCGACTCTGGGGGAAGAACAATCTTAACTCTGCGTGAAGAACATAATCGACACAAACCGCTCCTCGCTGGCTGAATCGATGACGGGATTCGATGACAACAGTCACCCCAGTGGGGCCAAGTCTTGATGCCTTTTATTGAGGCGAGACTTTCCACAGCGCCGTTTCACTCCGCAGATACACGCTACCATCTGCCACAGCAGGCGTGGCCGTGAATGTGCCAGGCAGTTCGTTCTCCGCAAGGATCTTGGGCTCATCGTCGGTCGACACCACAAATGCTTTGCCGCTCTGATTGACTGCCAGAATCGTCGTGCCCGCCAAGATCGGACTGGCCCAGAATGGACCGGTGAGCCGAACCTGCCCACGGAGAAGGCCGTCTGAGGCGTTCCCAATACTCAGCACACCAGCCCGGTTGATGCATGCGACCCAATCGCCCCACGCCAGTGGACTGGCGATTCCGCAGGACAGCTTCGTGGATCGCCACACTGGCTTGGTATCGCCAGTTGCAGCAGTGACCGCCGCGATCCCCTCGTGGGGCACATACAGGCTGTTGCCCATCGCCGCGGCCATAGGAATCGACTCGCAGACTCCCTTCCACGACCACACCAGTTGTCCGTCGGCGGCCTGCCGCAGTTCCAGCCCGCTGGGATTTTGCAGTAGCACACACTCACTTTTTTCGCGACCACCACGTTGCGGCACACTGATCGCAAGCGGTGATGACCAACTCGCAATCTTCTCCCGCGACACGCTCCAACGATCTTCGCCCGTGACCGCATCAATCCCGGCGGCGAACGCATCCCCCTGGCAGTCGATTTGCACGACCACAGTGCCGTCGATGATTCGAGGGCTTGCCGCCATGCCCACATCGTTGCCGCTGCGAGGATGTTCCACGGCCAGGTTCCGCTGCCAGAGGAGCCTGCCTGCCATATCAACTGCGAACAGATCGCACGACGAATAGATCGCGACGATTCGCGTGCCGTCGCTGGCAGGCGTGCCGGCGGCCACGGCACTTGTCGGATGGCAGAGCGTGCGGCCGGTGGCCCAGAACGTACGATGCCACCGGATGTGCCCCGTGGACTTGTCCAATGCGAGTATGTGGAGTCGATCCTGCCTGGCACCGCTCGACGCCGTGACTACCACCAGATCGCCCACCACGATCGGGCTGGAGGCTCCCCTTCCAGGCAGAGCAGCCTTCCACGCAATGCCGTCGGATTCGCTCCACCGCATGCGAATCGCATCACCTTGTGCCACGCCTCTGCCCAGCGAGCCGCGAAACTCTGGCCAGTCGGACGCTGCGACACCCCACGCAAGGCATGCGACGCTCGCAAACACAATCCACCGGATAGATGTGAACCGCATCGAAGTGATCGCTCTTTTCTTGCGGCGCACGATCTTCTTACTCCGCATCGGAATCACCCACATTTTTTTTCTGTGTCGCCAACGGTTTTCCGAAGGCATTGCAAATGCGCAATTGAAATTTCCAATCCACTGCCCAGGGATCGGTCTGCTCGTTTTGGCAGCACTTGACCATCACGGTATTGCCCCCAGTTTGGAAGTCGGCTGTAGCAACGTATTGGTCGATAGCCTCTGATGAATGGTAAATCTCGTGGGCCATGACGGGCTTTCCGTTCACCCACACCGCCACAGCGCAGGGGCTCCCAATCCGCACCTCGGCCGGCCCGGCGTGCGGCATCTCCACCGTGGCAACGGCGTAGGCAAGCACACCCTTCTTCAGTTCGACGGCGGCATTGAGATCGATCCCGCCGTGCTTGTCGGCTGACTCAACGGTCTTCCAGCCTGTGGTGTCGGCCGCACAGCCATCTTTCGCCTCAGGCGGATAGGCCTTTGCAAATCCGACGCCCTGGGCATTATCAAAGGCCTTGCTCACCCGCCAGTTTCGTACGAATCCAAGCACAGTAGCCACATCCATTTGCTCGCCGTGCTCCGAAAGCCAGGCCACGATTCGCTCGATTTGATCAACGTCACTCGCGGAGGCGAGGCCCCTTCGGTAGGCATCCCGCTGCGTCGCCTCACTGGCTTGAGCCACCGACATGAGCAGTTTTTCTACCGCCTCTCGGCGCAGATCGAGCGAGGGATCGTCGATCATAGAGTCGAGCAGAGCGGCGGCCCGAGCCCCATCCCAAGCCTTGATCCATACGAATGCCAAACTGCGTGCCCGTGGTGTTTGTGTGGCATCGCCCACGAACGCTGCGAGTTCATCCACCGGCACTGAATCGCCCAACCGATCCACGGCTCGATCCAGACCGCTGCGCAGCCAGTTGGAACCGGCCGGTGTGGCAGCAGCAAAAGCCGACAGGCACGGCACGATCCAAGCGGCAGGCAGACTGGAGATGGAGTCGGTCATCACAGCGAGTTTGGACTGCCTATCGGAACCGGCGGCATGGGCCAGCTCGCAACAGATCGCGACAGCCTCGCGCACGCTTTGCGGAGGCAGCGACTCTGCACGCGACGCTGGCACAACCAACACGCCACATGCGATGGCAAAGCCCAACGAAATCACAACTGGCAGGCGGGGTAGAATCATCGTGCTTTGCACATTCACTCTCCTCGCCTTTGGAGGATTCTTCGGCCCGCTCAAACCCGGCGCGTGTCAAAGCCGCCACGGCATTACAAAGTCTACCATGCGGAAGAGTCGCTGCTGCAAGCTGCCCCTCGATGAAACATGCAGAAACGGTGGCAGCCACCGTTTCTGCATTGCCACAGACCCATGCCATGCACAATGCTATTGAACCATGCGATCTCCAACACACGATCCCTCGGCCATCTATCGCCCCAGAGACTGCCTCGCGGCGGTCGACTGCCTCTGCGCGGCAATCGTGCATCTGGATTTCTTTACTCGGCTGAATCGGGAGCCTGGAAATCTGGCGGCCATCTGCCAGAGTCTTGGCACAATGCCTCGCCCCACCGATGTGATGCTCACGCTCTTTGCAGCCAACGGTTGGATTGCCTGCGCCCCTGACGGACAGTTTCACGCTACCGATCACGCCAGAGAATTTCTCGTGAAAGGATCGCCGTTCGACGCTCGTTCTTATTACGCCAGCATGGCCGACCGTCCGGGCGTAGCTGATTTCCTCCAGGTGCTCCGCACCGACAAGCCGGCCAACTGGCCTGGCGCGGATGGGGAGGCCGATTGGCATGCTTCAATGCGAACCGAGGCATTTGCTGAATCATTCACTGCCGCGATGGACTGCCGTGGCCGGGTGATGGCCCCCGCACTGGCCATCGCTATTGACCTGCAAGACGTTCGCATGCTGCTCGACGTGGGCGGCGGTTCGGGCGTCTACGCAATTGCGTGCGCTGAGGCTTATCCGCACATGCAAGCGATCGTGATGGAATCGCCCCCGGTGGATGCGATTGCACGTCGCACGATCCAAGCGGCCACGCTCGCCAACCGCGTCGGCGTTGTGGCAGCCGACATGTTTACCGCCGCGTGGCCAACCGGTTGCGATGCCCACCTCTTCTCCAACGTGCTGCACGACTGGGACGAACCCGACTGCCGGCGACTGATAGCGGCCAGTGCGGCGGCGCTCCCCCACGGAGGCCGGCTTTTGATCCACGACATGCTACTCAACGACGACAAAACGGGCCCCCTGTGGGCCGCCGAATATTCGGTATTATTGGCCACCGTGACGCAGGGACGGATCTATTCAACTGCCGAGATTCGCGGATGGCTCGCAACCGCTGGATTCAGAATCGTGAAGCACGAGCCAACGGCTTTGAGTCGCAGCGTGATCGAGGCCCGCCGCTGCTAACGCCGCCTTAGGCTTCTAGGACGGGGAGGATGCCATTCCGGGGTGCACCGTTGTGCCGACAACCTGATGTTTTCGAAGTGCAAAATAACCTTGAATGCCTTTTCAAACGAACTGGTCACGCTGTGCTGCCGACCACATCACCCTCGCCAAGCCATGCGGTTGCGTGCTGCGGTCAGTCCAAACGCCATCAGGAATCCGGGGATGGCCAAAGCCAAGCCGCCTGGCTCTGGCACAACCTGCACGATCTGACCGTTATAAAATGACAGATCGGCAGAGTATGTCTGGTTCCCAAAGACAGCCGTGTTGCTAGGTTGCCCAGAGTATTGGTCAACGGCCAGCATGATGCCAGCGAGTTCCCAGGCCGAACCATTCTTCACGAAGACAGCCCCGCCTGAATCGCCCGTGGCAGCGAGGGATTCGTTGGATGGGTAGAAATCATCAAACGTGGTTGCCAACAGTTGTGCGTCGAATTCGCCAATCGCGCTCCACCCCTCCAGTGCAATCGCATTGGTTCCCCATCGCATGGTGCGGGTGTTGAGCGTCGTATAGCCTGCGAAGTTTGGGTTGATCGAGGTCGCCGTCCATACATATGGATCGGAAGCTGTGTTGACCGACCACGAATCATAGGCTCCACGATCCAACCCTGCGCCGACCATCGTCACTGCCTTCTGCAACGCCGGCGTGCTGGTCGCGATCCTCAGTGCGGGCAGGCCAGGGTCGGTCGTCAGTTGATACATATAGAGATCGGTGAGCGTTGACTTGCCGCTGGCCCCCGCATTGGTGAGTTGAAAGCCGGTGCCAGCCGCCATGGTGTAGGTGGCACCACCGAGCAGGATATCGCCGCCGCCCACATGGCTGGCTGTAAGCACCCAAAGGTTGCCCAGATAAACCCCAGTGCCAATCCCACGCACGCCAACATTCCCCCAGCCTGGGTTGTCGCTGGGGGCAGTCGTATTGCCGGTGCCGGTGACTGTGTTCACGATGACGCCAAAGACAGACTGCTGGCCTAGAAGTTGGGACACAAGGCAGACAGCCATGGCACAGGCCACCCGCGTCAACCAAGAAGCCCTCGTTGTGAATGGTTGTACGCTCTTCACGCCGCGTTGCTCCGCCATCAATTCCTCGAGTTGTACGCTCGTGTACTCTACGCCGAAAGCGAGC
>CAIRDU010000288.1 GCA_903877395.1 uncultured Planctomycetaceae bacterium | reverse complement strand
TATAACGGCCCTCAAGAAACCCCGTTTTCGGCGTGGGCCGCCGCTGGGTGGACGAAGCAGCTGTTTGAACCGAATTGGTGCCTCCCCCTGAAATCAGATTGGTCCAGCGAGCAGACGGAGGTTGTGGCGATCTGAGAAACAATGACGACGGTGAGGCCGACGAGGCGGAGAGAATGAGAGAAGCGTCAATATCGGCCGGACCGTATCCCAGGCCCATCGGCATGGAGTCGATAGCGGTCGTGCCTGTATAAGAACTCCTATACGTTGTCGTGCCCGACGCATAACCGGGCGATCCCGCCGGACTTGAAACCAGTGTCGGCCAGTCGTTACTCCCGATACTCCCAGTGTCAATATTCGTGGACGAACCGTGGGCGTTGATGTTGATCCGACCGTCCAGATCTAAAACCAAATACGAGACCTGAAACGTGAGCGTGCCACCCAGCGGCGAAGGCCTGCTCGGCAGGATGCCGTTGAGCCACACGCCATCGGCCACGCCGTCGTTATCGTTGTCGACCGACCAAGGAGCCGATTCGCCCGAGGCGTAGGACGGCCGGATGTCTGTGCCGCCGTTGAGAGTGGTTGGGGAGGAGTCTACGAGCGGTATTTTTGCCAGCCATTGGTTCTGATCGTCGTAGCCATCGTACGCCTCTGGCGTAAACTCTCGGCCATTGATCGTGACATCACAAGGCTTCTTCGGCAGAATCGTAGAACGGTTGGCCGGCATGTTGGCCAAATGGCAGGTAAACGAGCCAGGATTTCCAGTGGCTCGCAGGATCCGATAGCTCGCTCCATCGCCGTCGCCAACCGAGGGCTTCAACGTGAGCACGCGACCGTTGAGCTGGCAAGGGTGCGTGACGGTGGCAGGCATGCCAACGACCGTTGCCGTGAGCAGGACCTTGGAATTCGTACAGATCCCTGCCAGCGTCAAAGGCGTTACTGATGTGGCCGTGCCTGTGAGTGTGGTGCCTGTTCCATACTTGTCTTCGAGGATGCTCTCGGTAAACGCAGCGGGCAGGGTTGGGCTTTTTGACCCTCGTATCAAAACCATCAAAGCTTCGTCGAGCAAGGCCTTGGTTTGCACCGACGAGGTTGCCGCAGAGTTGGCCGCCGAAGAAAAGGCCCGGGCGCTGGTGCGGGCGCGGGTGGCCAACACCAGCATCAGTGCGCCGACCATCATGAATGTGGTGAGCACGCCCAAAACGAGCAGCAGGAGCATTCCCTTGCGATTCTGGAGGCCAGTCGGACGGGCTCGAATTGCGGGTGCTTGCGTGGGGTTCATGGCTTTCATGGAGTTCATGGGTTATTTTCGAAACTGGCTCGGACGGATTCTTGTGGGTCTGATTGAATTCGAAGGGTTGTGCAGCACCTATTCCAGAAATCGCTGGAGCCGGATCGTGTCGCGGGCGTTGAGCGTTTCACCTGCGTTGTATCCGACGGGGATCGAGCGATCCACAATGGCAAATGTCCTGTGGTACGTCGGGGGTGCTGCGTTGGCCGAGCGGTCGATCGTTTTGAGCGTGACCCAAACGGCAAACACGTTGGAGCGGATCGTGGCTACGTTGGCCAGTCGGATCGCCGTGGAATATGTGAGTGCCGGGTTGAGGTCGTAGGCCCGATTCTTCTTTTTGGAAT
>CAIRDU010000287.1 GCA_903877395.1 uncultured Planctomycetaceae bacterium | reverse complement strand
GCCACCGATGCTCGTACTCTCCAGACAACGCGATGAAAGCATTATGATCGGCGACAATATTGTCGTCACGATCGTGGATATTCGCGGAGATAAAGTTCGACTGGGCATCAACGCTCCGTTCGAGATTCCGGTCCACCGCCAAGAGGTCTACGAGGCCATTCAGCGGGAAAACCTCCGGGCCTCGCGGTTAGAGCCTAGCGATACTCAAGGCATCAATGCGATTGCTGGCCGCAGCCAGGCCAATGCTTCCAAGACCGGACCGACGGGTCAGAATGGTGGTCAGAGTAGCGGCCCAATCAGTGGTTGAGCCGACCCTAGGCCACCCCATCCCCTGCTGACAAATCGGTTCAAAAAGCAAGTTCAGAGGGCAAAGGCCTGTCCTCCCTGCGCCGGATGGATATAGTGTGCGGCATGAACTCCACACGCTCCACACCGATTGGCTCTGCCGTGCCTTCTACGAATGAATTCCTTGTGCGGGTCGGTCACAGCCCCGATCCAGACGACGCGTTCATGTTTTACGCGATTGCAGCAGGCAAAATCGACACCGGCCGCTACCGGTTTGTGCACGAATTGGTCGATATCGAAACACTCAACCGCCGAGCATTTAACGGTGAGTTAGAGCTCACTGCCCTGAGCATTCATGCCTACGCGCATCTGGCCGATCGCTATCTGCTCTGCCCGTGCGGCGCCAGCATGGGGGATGGCTACGGCCCGATTGTGGTCGCGAAAGAGCCGCTCACAAAAGACCAGCTAGCGGAGGCAACCATCGCGGTTCCCGGCACGCTCACCAGCGCTTTTTTGGCGCTATCGCTTTGGCTGGGCAGGAAGTTCAAGCATGTGGTCGTGCCATTTGACCAGATCCTAGATGTGGTGGCAGCGGGGCACTTCGCTGGGCAGCCCATTGATGCGGGCCTTGTGATTCACGAGGGGCAACTCACCTACGGCGAGCAGAATCTCGAACTGGTTGTGGACCTAGGCATGTGGTGGAAGGCCCGCACAGGCCTGCCGCTGCCGCTCGGGGCCAATGGCATCCGCCGCGATCTCGGCGCAGAGGCAATCGATGATATCACGCGACTGCTTTCCGAGAGCATCCAGTGGGGTCTGGATCACCGCGAGGAATCGCTCCAGTATGCGATGCAGTGGGGACGGAACCTGGACAGCCAACGCACAGACACATTTGTGGGCATGTACGTCAACGATTGGACTCGCGACTTTGGCATACCAGGCCGCGCCTCGGTGAAACTGTTCCTCGATGAGGCTTTCGACGCGGGTCTGATCCCCCAGCAAATCGTGGCTGAATTCGTGCCTCTGGCATAAAGGGGCGTGGGCCCTAAGTCTTCGGCCTACGATTGCTATACAAATGGTGTCGTCTCACCGACAAATTGGACGCGACCGCGCAGCACCGCACTTCTAGAGAGCCGCGTGCTTCACACGCCGAAATAATCCGGCTCGTTACCCGCCTTCCACTTGATGTTGCAGCCAATGCTGGGCTGCTGCTGGGCCGCAGCGGCTTTGCCGTCGAGCACCGCATCCAGGGCCGCACGGAGATCCTGCCCCGTCACGGGAATGGTGTTGCCGGGCCGACTGGAATCGAGTTGGCCGCGATAGACGAGCTGACGCAGGTCGTTAAAGAAAAAGAAGTCGGGCGTGCAGGCGGCGTGATACGCCTTCGCTACCTCCTGCGACTCGTCGTAGAGGTAAGGGAAAACATAGCCTTGGTTTTCTGCCTCGTGCACCATCTGCTCCGGTGAATCAGACGGATGGTTGGCTACGTCATTCGAGCTAATCGCGACGAATCCAATGCCCCTGGACAGGTAGTCGCGGGCAATGGTTGCCAACTGATCGCTTACGTGTTGTACGAAAGGGCAATGGTTGCAAATGAACATCACAACTGTTCCCTTCGGGCCGACCACATCGGCCAGACCCATCATCCGGCCGTCTACATTCGGCAGTGTGAAATCGGGTGCCTGCGTGCCGAGCGGCACCATCGTGCTGGGGGTGCGAACCATGGGCTCGTTTCCTCTCTTGAGACTCTGATGGAAAGCGGCGTTCAAAATGGAAGCCCTATCGTCCAGCACACAGCGCTCAGAATGCAAGATGCCCGCTCATCTCCCCTGCTAGGCGTTTGTCCCGTCCGCGATCCGACCACCACATGCCGCTAGCGTAGATGGGGTATGCTCCTACCAACTGTTTGGCTGCAATGGGGCCAATCGACTCGAAATGCGTCATGGCACCTGCGGAGTCCTGCAATATGAACAACATGAACAACTCTTCCCAGCGGCTGCCGTGTATTGTTTTTCTGACTGCTGTCGCTGCCATCGGAGTCTTTGGTTCGCCACATGCCATGGCCGACGACCCGCTCTTGCCACCCAAAGGCGAGGTGCTGAAATTCTCGTTTGCAAAAAGCACTGTCTATCCTGGAACCGTGCGAGATTACTGGATCTATGTACCCAGGCAGTTTGATGGCACATCACCAGCGTGCGTGCATGTGAATCAGGACGGCATCCAATACGATGCCCCAGCGGTGTTCGACCGATTGATCCACGAACAGAAGATGCCGGTCACGATCGGCGTCTTCGTGATGCCAGGCAGGGTGCCGGCGACTGCCCCCCACGCACTCGATCGATTCAATCGCAGTTACGAATACGATGGCTTGGGAGATGACTACGCTCGGTTTCTTCTCAAAGAACTGTTGCCGGATGTTGAAACCCGCAAAGCCTCTGATGGGCGAGCCATCGTGCTTTCTCACCAAGGCAACGACCGATCGATTGGTGGAAGTTCCAGCGGGGCAATCTGCGCATTCACTGCGGCGTGGGAGCGGCCGACGGAATTTTCCAGAGTGTTCAGCGCCATCGGCACCTATGTTGGACTGCGTGGCGGCCACAGTTACTCGACTCTGGTTCGTAAAGTGGAGCCAAAACCCCTGCGGATTTTCCTGGAAGATGGGTCCAACGACCTGAATCTCTACGGGGGCGACTGGTGGATGGCCAACCAAGCGATGCAACGGTCACTGGCGTTTGCTGGCTATGACACCAAATATGCGTGGGGCGATGGCGGACACAATGGCAAGCATGCCACCGAAGTTTTTCCTGAGGCGATGGAATGGCTCTGGAAAGACTGGCCTCAGCCCATTGCGGCCGGCAGGGGAAGCCCGCAATTGCAGGAGATTCTCATTCCGGGAGAGGAATGGAAACTGGTAGGCGAGGGCTATGCGTTTACCGAAGGACCGGCTGCCAATGCCAAGGGGGATCTTTTCTTTAACGATGTGGGGAAGAGCAAAACATATCGAGTCACGCCCGATGGAAAGGCTACCGAGTGGCTGGCCGATTCTAAAAAAGGTGATGGACAGAACTTTGCACCGGATGGACGACTGATTGCCGCAAGTGGCGACCATGCGATTCTGGGCTGGAGCCAGGATGGAATGAGCGAGCGAATTGCGGATGGTTTTCGGGGCAATGACATCGTAGTCAATGCAGAGGGCCGCATTTTTGTCACCGAACCAGCCTGGGATGGAACATCGCTAAGCAAGATTCATTCAATCAGCCCCACGGGCGAAGACCGCATTGTGGATACGGGCCTGAAGTTTTCAAACGGCATCTGCCTGTCGCCCGACCAGCGCCTGCTCTACGTGGCAGACAGTCGCACCCACTGGGTGTGGAGCTACTCGGTCGAATCCGACGGCACGCTTTCCAACAAGCAGCGTTACTACCATCTCCACGTACCCGACACGGCTGATGACAGCGGCGCCGATGGCATGCGAGTCGATCGGGATGGACGCCTCTACGTGGCGACTCGGATGGGCGTTCAAATCTGCGATCAGGCCGGGAGAGTACTCTGTATCGTGCCAACCCCCAACGGTCGTGTTTCGAATATCGCTTTGGGCGGAAAAGACTTCGATACGCTCTTGGCAACCTGCGGCGACAAAGTCTACATGCGAAAGCTCAAAGCCAAAGCGGCGTTGAGTTTTCTTCCACCCATCCTACCACCAGCACCGAAACTCTAACCGCCTATGGAAAAGTCATCTATGCACTTTTCCCACTTGAAAATCTCGGGTTTGTGTGGGAACTGCGCACCCGGAACCACGTTGTGCGTGCCACACAGCACACGTCGAACGAACTGACGGCTTGGACCGCCTCGGGCTACTCACTCCGAAAGAGGCGTCGGGCCGTAGCCGTGGTTGCCGCGGCCAGTTTTTCAAGGGGCTCGCCCCGAGCAATCGCCAAACAATTTGCCGTATGCACCACGTAGCTTGGCTCGTTGCGGCGGCCCCGGAGGGGTTCGGGTGAGAGAAACGGACTGTCTGTCTCGATCAGCATTCGATCCAACGGCACCCTGGTGGCCACCTCTCGCAGCGTGGCCGACGATCGGAATGTCACCATGCCCGCAAAACCTATGTGGCAGCCCATCGCAACGGCTTCGGAGGCCTGTTCGGCCGTGCCCGTAAAGGAATGCAGCACCACAGCCAGCGGCCCGCGAACCAGTGCCTCCTGCAGCATGGACAACGTGTCGGTAATACTGTCCCGCGTGTGCACAACCAGCGGTAACACGTGCGTTTGGGCCAAACGGATATGCCGGTCGAAAAATTCCCGCTGGAGCTCGCGAGGCGCGTGCTCGCGATACCAGTCGAGGCCAGTTTCGCCAACTGCAGCCACCCTGCCGGAGGCCACCAATCGCTCGATGCGATCCCACTCATCGGCGTTGATTTCGTGCACGTCGTTGGGATGAATACCTGCCGCAGCCACGAGTCCACGCTCACGGCCTGCCAGATCGGCCGCGGCCTCACTGTCGGCTGCCCGCGTGCCGATGATCGCCATGCCCGTCACGCCCGCCTTGCGGGCTCTGCCCAGCACATCCGGCAAGTCCTGACCGTAGCGCATCGGGTCCAGATGGCAGTGGCTGTCAAAGTATTCCATTGGCGAAGTGCCTCGGCCGGCCAACGATTACTCTTGAGTCCCGCATACAGTTCCACGCACGCTTGCGCACGGCCATCAACGCTGGCTCCCGCCTTCATGCACGCTGACGGACCAGCAGTTGTCCGAGCACGTCGCTGTGGCCGAGCGTTGTGCCGCGGGCCTCACGGGCCAGTTCTAGCGATATTGGATCAGCGTCGGTCGTCTTGGAGATACTCTCGATGATCTCATCAATCTCCACCAATTGCTTTTGCAGTTCATTCAGAATGCGAGGCAAAAGAGATCGTAGGTCAATGTCGTGCGTGGCGGTAAAGTGAATCGGATAGGCTAGCCGCGGCAAGTTAATGTGACGCTGCTCCAGAACAACGCCAGCGCGTTCCACGATGTTTTTATGGTCGCCCACAAGATCGGCCAGCGCCAGCTTGATCGCCTCGTCACCGGGATACGACCAAATCCCAGCATCGGCGACATACATCGCCATCGACGCATGGAGGAGGCTGAGCAAACGAAAGAGTGGAGAAGGATTTTTCATAAGAATGCAATCAGGACGCAAACGAGCCCGCCAACTGGGCGTAGGCGTAGAGACCAGACCAAAACAGGCCGAACACAACCACTGGCACAACTATCACCGTCACAACACCCCCAGGCAGGGACACCAGCGGAAACGGTTGAGACACCCGTTCACCCGATGGCGGATCAAATGTCATCACCTTCAGCACACGGAGGTAATAAAAGAGGCTTACCACCGTATTGAGGCCGCCGACAACCAGTAGCACAAGCATCAGCGGCCGCTCGGCCTCCGCTGATATGGCCTGCACGAGCGACGAAAAAATGAGAAACTTCGCAATGAATCCAGCGAACGGCGGCAGTCCGATCAGACTCACAAGCACAACTGCGGCCGCTACAACAATCCCAGGACTCGTGTAGACCAACCCCGCATACGAAGCGATCTCTTCACTACGAAGCGTGTTGCGCAAGAGGGCCACGATGGCAAACGCTCCCAGATTCATAAAGACATATGTGCCGAGGTAGAAGGCCACCGCACTCACTGCATCGCGGGAGCCCGCTGGTGTCACACCGGCCATGGCTACCGCTGCGGCCACGCCCATCATGAGGTAGCCTGCATGTGCGATCGTGGAATAGGCCAGCAGTCGCTTCATGTTGGTCTGACCATACGCCGCCAGATTGCCCAGCGTGCAGGTGAGCGCTGCCATGAGCCCGATCAGGGCCACGATGAAGTGCCGGGTGTTGGCCAAAGCAGCCAGCGAGTGATCGTTGATCACCGTGACCCCAGCGGTGTCCGCCGCAGCAGTCGCTGCGGTGCCGATCGTTGCTACGGCAGCAGCCGTCGGGAGTGGCATTCCTAGCCCAAACGCCACTCGCAACAGGAGAGCCACCGCCGCCGCCTTGCTGGCCACGGAGAGAAAGGCGCCGACTTCTGCCGCCGCACCTTCGAATACGTCCGGACACCAGAAGTGAAAGGGGACTGCCGAGAGCTTAAACGCCAGTCCTACGGCCAGCATCAGTCCGCCGAGCGCGAGCACCATCACACTGCTGTCGGCGGTGCCTGAGTCGGCCAGACGGGCCAACTGCATGGCCATGCTTGGAAGATGGCATGTACCCAGCACGCCCGCCAGCAGGCTCACTCCATAGAGCATGACTCCGGCAGCCCCGGCGCCGTACACCGCATATTTAATCGCCGCCTCAGAACTCGCCCGCCGCCCCTTGAGCAATCCCGCCAACGCATACGACGGCACACTGGCCATCTCAACGGCCATGAACAGCATGAGAAGGTGATTGGCCGAGGCCATCAGACACATGCCCAGCGTGGCCCCCAGCACCAGCGTGTAAAAATCGGCGCCATCTTCCCGGTCGGGAATGCCCGACACCTTCGTAAAGACGATGTAAAGCACGAGGAATCCCATCAACAAAAACCGTATGTACGCCGTGAGCGCGTCGAACACGAGCAGACCGGTGAAAAGTTCTTGTCGGGCTACAAGCGACTCGCCCCCCACGCCACCAGCTAGCAACCACGGCGAGCCGGGCAGGCCCCGCAGATCACACCACGCATACCAGAGCGCAAAGCAGACCCCGCCGAGCGCAATGATTCCGGCATCGAGCAGGCGCAACAGGGGCAGCATACGGCAGAGCAACACAAGCACAACCGTTGCCGACAGGCACAACTCCGGCCGAAACAGCGGCAGCGACACCGAGAGGGTGTCGTGGAGAGAGCCAGTGATGAGCGTTCCGAGATTCACGAACGATGTTCTCCTGATTCTTCCGAAAGATGCCTAGGGCTTGCCAACCGCCTCAACAGCAGGAATGCCACTTGAATCCCCGCCGATTGCCACGCTGTCCGCTGCCACATTCTTGGGGGCATCGTGCACGCGGCGAGTCCAATCGGCCAGCGTTTCAACCTGACGGTTGACCGTGGGCGTGACATAGTTGAAGAGGATCTGAGGCGCCACGCCAAACACGATGGCTAAAAATACAAGCGGCGCAGCAATCGCCAGTTCGCGAGGCGTGATGGGCGTGAGGTGGTCGCCGTGGGGCCCCTTGTATTC
>CAIRDU010000286.1 GCA_903877395.1 uncultured Planctomycetaceae bacterium | reverse complement strand
GCGTTATTCAGGCGTAGGCGACCAGAACATGTACATGGGCACGCTCGTGCGAACCGCCGCGGGAACGACAGGCCAAATCTGGAAGAACGTCAACGGTGCATGGAGCAGACTCGGGATCAGCACTCCAGTGGCCAGTGCCGGTACGCTTCGGTTGGACGTCATCGGCTCTTCTCTCACGCTCTCCCTCAACGGCACCACGCTTGTGTCCGTGCAAGACAGTTCCATCACCACTGCAGGTGCTGTGGGGCTCCGGAGCTATGGAACTGGATGCTCGATCGATAGCTTTACCGCATCGTGATATGCCCCATGGATGAAACCAGTTTCTATGTTGGGGAGGCCATTCGTTGACGCTGTCCCCAATCTCGCCGCATGCCATGAACGTGTTCCGTCACCGGGAAGATGTGCTTCCCGTGTTATGCATCGTGTCGCTCAGCCTGCTCGACCTGATCGTTTTCTTCTGCGGAGACGGCGTCTGGCTGCTGGCCGCCTGGCTGCTGCTCGTGATCGGCCCCAAGGCCTGTATCTGTTCCTGGAACCATCACCACCAGCATCTCTTCACGTTCCACCAACCGGTGCTCAACCGACTCCTTGAACTCTCCTACGCCTTCCACACCGGTATCACGACCAATGCCTGGGTGCTCCACCACGTGTTCGGACACCACGTGAACTATCTCGATCAGTCGAAGGACGAATCGGCGTGGAAGCGACGCGACGGTTCGACGATGGGGGAACTGGAATACACCGTCGTGATCGCCCTGACCGGCTACCTGCGGGCGTTCCGTGTGGCCCGGAGATACCCTCGGTATCAGTCGGGCTTCTTCGGCATGGGGATCGTCGTCCTGCTTCTCCTCGCGGCGGCATTTTTCTGGAACCCGGTGAATGCCCTCTTCGTGTTCGCGATTCCGATGGTGGCGGGGTACTTGATCACTTGTTGGCACACCTACTGCCATCACGCTGGCCTCGATACGCAGAACCCCTACGAGGCCTCCCACAACATCATGCACCGTTTCTACAATATCCTCACAGG
Source organism: uncultured Planctomycetaceae bacterium (assembly GCA_903877395.1). Classification (GTDB taxonomy): domain Bacteria; phylum Planctomycetota; class Planctomycetia; order Pirellulales; family UBA1268; genus BAIKAL-G1-2R. The sequence goes on along the minus strand of CAIRDU010000286.1, from coordinate 5,448 downwards.
AAACCTCGGGTTCCACACCGCACACCACGTGAAGCCGAAGCTCCACTGGTCGAAGCTACCGGAGTTTCATGCCACGATCGCTGACAGGATCCCTGATCACCTCTACATCGAGCCGTTCTTTCCGATCAATCTCCTACCGGCTGGTGACTGCCGGATCCCGGGCAAAGATATGCCTGCGTGATGGCGATTGGGCTTGCGACCTTCGCAAGCCGCCGCTGCGGCTTCGGTTCGATTCGCATTGAATGCCCTCCTTTGATTTTGAACACCATCAGATTCACTCACAGGAAGTAATGCCATTGAAGGGGGGCAGGTCGCCTGGCTTCACACGTGCCTGCTTTGCTGCTCACACCATTGCCCCATCTGCAATCGACGGACTGCAATCGACGGATTCGTCCACGCCCGACGGCCGTCGAGTGGAGTTGAGCATTAAGAGGGCCAGGCCGATGTCTTTTCCTGGCTCTTCGTAAACCAATCTGGGTACAGGCCCACCATGGTGGGCCGAAGCAGGCACAAAATCACCCAAGCGCACCAAAAAACATGAACATACAGATAGTTGGGTTGGTTCATGTAATGCTGGAATCCGTAGACGATTGCCGTCACGGATAGTCCAATCAGGGCAAGATTGGGCATCAAGGCAAGCATTCGAGCGAGCAGGTTGATAACCCTTCGGACCTTGGTGGTCACTCGGTACGTCGGTCTTTGCTGCGGATGGAACAACGCCGTGAAGATGGCAACGAGGTACACGAACCAGAGGCTGGACTGAACCTGAAAAGATTTCATGTCCTGTTTGTGGTTGGTCATAGACCAGTTCATCCAGCGCATGAGGGCGAGATACGGCATCCGGTAGGCGATAAAGAGCCAGACCGGCGCTGTCAAGACAAAGTGTCCCGTGAACAAACCCCAGATGGGCATGACGAAGAAAATCGGGTAGGCGATCCCGAACATGATGTAGTGATACCCAAAATGGAAGTAACAAACTTTTTGATGCCAGGCGAGACCTTTTCGGAAGAAGGGATTGTCCCAGAACAGGATTCTTAACGAATCGGTCGCCCATTGTCGCCGCTGCTGTTGGTGCGCGAAGATGTCGCTCGGCGCCGCCCCTTCAGTGAGGGCAAACGGGTAATAGACGGAATGCCATCCCTTGTCTTCGAGCAACATGGAACTGTGCAGATCCTCCACCAAACTCCATTCGCAAAAGCCGCCGATCTCCTCCACCGCTTTCCGTCGATAAATCACGCCGCTTCCGCAGGAGATGGAGGCGTTGAAGGCGTTTTTACTGATCTGCATCGACTCGTAAAAAACGGTGTCGCGATTGCCCCAGGGATCGTCTCCTGGAACACGAAACGACTGCCGGCTACCGACGAAACCGATCTCGGGAATCTGGAAGTATCCGATCATCCGGCGGACGATTTCCGGGTGCGGTATCTGGTCGGCATCCAAGGTCAGGACGAACGGGGCGGACGTGATCCGCATCCCGTGGTTCAGGTTGCCTCCCTTGGCGGCGGTTCGTTGCGGGCGGGCGCTGTAGTCGAAGTGCAGAAGGTTTGCGAGTTCTTTCACCTCCTCGGAAGGCCCATCGTCGAGAACTGTGACACGCAGATGGGGATAGTCGATCGCAGCGGCCGCTTCAAAGGTGGGGCGAACCACCTCCATGGGCTCCCGGCATACGGTGATCAGCACGTCGACGTCCGGTAGTGCCCCTTCCCATTCCATCCCTTTCGGAGGATGACGCCGTTGCTCAGACAACATGTCGCCCCATACCAACACGGCTACGAAGCAGATCAACTCGGCCACGAGAAACATGACGGCGGCCACAGAGTGGGTCCAGTCCATCATCGAGACTAACCAGTGAAGATAAACCACCCCTGCAAGAACGGTGAGAACATAGAGCACCCGGTTGCGTCGTGCGGCGAGGCGGAGTTCGGCGTCTTGGTACCGTCGAGCCCGACCTTCAGTAACGGGGGTCATAGCTGTCTCAATTGCTTTAGTGTCCTAGACTACGCCCCGTCTCGGCCGACCTCAGTAACGGCGGTCATAGCTGAGGACGAAGTTAAGCGCGTCATACGACCCGGCCGACTTGCTCTGCCGGGTCAGACCGCGGTTCTGGGTGAAATAACGGGCATCGAATCGCAGCGCGCTCAAGGGGCTTTCCAGTTGCAATTTGGCGAACAGGAAGATGCCCACGCCGAGGCCGCTATTTTCAATGATGTGGTAGAGATGCCCCTCGCCGCCGACCTCGAGGTGGTCCCGTGGCCGGCCGGACATCTCGAGATTCCACGTGCTCACATCGAGGGCCGCGGGCGCATAGTAGGCGACCGTGACCGGCCCGCCCGGCGTCTGCTGGTAGAGCGGCGCATCCTTGCTGAGCGCTAGGAAGTAGTAGGAGTAGCCCAGGCGGGTGCGGATGGGGCCGGGCCGAAACTCATAGCTCACCTCCGCGATATCATCCTGAAAAACGTTGCCATCGGAGAACGAGGCCACGCGGGACCGTGCGTAGAGCGTCCATCCAGTCCAGGGCCGCAGCCGCATGTGCAGGGAGCCCTGCGTGCTCGAGATCTTTTCCCCCACCCCGCCGATCGTGGTGACGATGTCGTAAATACCGACGCCGAACGGCGGCTGGAAGTCGACGAGGTTGAAGTATTCCGCTCCACCGCCGATGTCGAGCCAGTGGACCGGAAACAACTCGGCCGATAATCCGCCCACGGGAGTCACCCAGTTGTTCGTGTAGCCGTTCACGCCGAGGCGGGCGCTCGTTGCCACCCAGTCCTCCGGCCGGGAGTTCACGTCGACGAGGGCCCCCTGCCGGTCGATGCTCGTGAACCCCTCCTGCGTGAAGATGGAATTGACGAGCGCGGGCCGGACTTCCGTCTCAGGCGTGGGATGGAACCGGCCATCGACACCGAAGTCGTACTCGAGATAGCTGAGCGAATTTGAGTAGGTCGCGAAGTCTGCCCCGATCGAGGGGGCCGTCAGCTCGTCGTAGAGGTCCGTCCGCGGTTTCCAGTCGAGGCTCTTTTCCATGCGACTCCACGTGCCCAAGAGCGCGTCGCTGCTGCCGGTTTCGCCGCGGCGCAGGCGGCACTCCACCAGACCGTGGGCCGCTTCCTCGAGGTATGGCGCTGCGGCGAGCACGCAGGCGTAGCCGTCGCGTGCCGGACCAAACTGGCCCCGGTAATGATCCGCTCGCGCCCGGGCCAGCGTGGCCAGCGGCCGGGCCTGATCCCTCGCGGTCATCCGACTCACGGCGTCGAACGCTGCCCTCCGATCGACGAGCCTGGCCTCCACACGCGCCCGCTCGAGCAGGATCCGCGCGTCGTGCGGGCGGGCCTGTTCCGCCGCGATCAGCAGCGCGCGGGCCCAATCGAGCATCTCACGGCTGGCCGCGACCTGGCTGCATTCAAGGAGCAGCGCCGGGTTGCGGGGATGCTTTGCGAGGAGCCTGCCATACGCTGCCTTCGCATCCGTCTGTCTCTGCGCCCAGACGTAGGCCCGCGCCAACCGGAGTTCCAGCGGACCGTTCGTGGAATCTGTGGCCAGGGCCCTTTCCAGAAGCGGAATGCCCTCCATGAAGTCGCCAGCATCGACCAAGGTACCGCCGAGTTGCTCGTCCGTGCCGTCGGCGGCCTTGGCGATCATCTGTCTTTCGAATGTTTGCTTCGCATTCTTTTCTGTCTCGCTGGCCGGCCCCCGCAAGCCGAGGACCCGCTCGACGTGCCGGGCTGCGCGTTCCATGGCCTCTGGCTGCTGGCCGTTCGGCGCTGCCCGCCGCAGCAGGTCGCGACACTCCTCGTCATGGAAACCGTTCAAGAATAAAAACCATGCGGTGTGCTCGACGGATCCCCGCGACTGCTGAGGCTCCTGCAAACCGATCCGAAAGAGATCGCGAGCGTCGTAGATTCGCAGTTCCTTTTCGGCCTGCTCCCCGCGTTGAAACGCGATGGATGAGCCGGTTGCCGGCTTGGGGGCCGGGAGTTCCTGCGGCGTGGGTGCAGCCGGTTTTTCATTTGCGGCAGCTGCCAGTTGGGCGAGCTTCGCCTCCACGTTCGCCCGCTCGCGCAGGATTCGCGCATCATCGGGCCGGGCCTTGTCTGCCACGGCGAGGAGTGACTGGGCCCGCTCGAGCATCTCGCGGCCCGCGGCCACCTGGCCTTGTTCCAAAAGCAGGGCCGGATTACCGGGATGTCGTTCGAGGAGTTTGTCATAGGCGGCATCCGCCTCCGGCAGTTGCTGTGCCCAGACGTAGGCCCGCGCCAGCCGGAGAGAGAGCGGGCCATTCGTGGGATCTGCGGCTAGGGCCTGTTCCAACAGCGGAATTCCCTTGGCAAAGTCGCCCGCGTCGACCAAGGCCCCGCCCAACTGTTCGTCAGTGCCGTTGGCCGCCTGCTCGAGCATGGCCCGCTGAAATACGCGATGGGCTTCCTGCTCCGCCTCGTCGGCCGGCCCCCGCAGGTCGAGTTTCCGCTCGATATACCTAGCCGCCCGCTCCATGGCCTCTGGCTGCTGGCCGTTCGGCGCTGCTCGCCGCAGCAGGTCGCGGCACTCCTCATCGTGGAAACCGTTCAAGAATAAAAACCATGCGGTGTGCTCCGCGACGCCCGGCGCATCGGGAGTCTCCTGGAGTGCCTGCCGAAAGAGATCGCACGCCTCGTAGATCCGCAGTTCTTTTTCGGCCTGCTCCCCGCGAGCAAACGTCGTGGCGGCCTCCGCGAGCGAACCGGTGAGGATCAGTCCTCCAAGGCATAGGATAATGATCAGGCTTCGTGTCATGCGCGGCTCGGTAGGATGTGGCTCGGTAGTATTTCGGGAGGCAACGGGGCCCCAGGCATGGCCTGAGGCATGCCGATGAGTTCGCCCTGGAAAAGGTCTACACCGTCTGCGGCGAGCCGCTCCATCTGATCGAGCGACCGCGTGAATTCCGCGACGACCAGAATTCCCCTGGCGCGGCATAGATTCACCACCATGCGTACAAAATTCCGCTGGAGCGGATCGTCAGCAATATAGCTGGTGACGAGTTCATCTAGCTTTACTATGGCGACCGGGTATTCCGTCAGATGCCGCATGGAACAAATCCCGCTGCCGAAGTCGTCCAACGCGACTGCGACACCGGCTTCGCTAAGTCGCTGCATTCGAACGTCGACGATAGACGGTGAAAGACTCAGGCAGGCCGGGGAGATTTCGACGATGATTCGGTTCGTTGCGATCGCGGAGTCTTGCAGCAAGTCGAGGAATATTTGCGGGAACGCGTCATGCGCAAAGGTCTCTTGGGTTATGTTCAACGAGATCCGCAACTGCGGATTGATCTTCAGCATTGCAATGGACTGCAGCAACACCATGTGATCAAAGCGTTGAAGGGCTCCATCCAGATCGTTAGCGGCGAAGAAATCGGGCCGGGTGATCTTAGGTTTCTGAACACTGCCGAATCGCGCAAGCGCCTCGTAAAACTTCGGC
>CAIRDU010000285.1 GCA_903877395.1 uncultured Planctomycetaceae bacterium | reverse complement strand
TTGTTTTTCATATCCCTCGTCCCTAATCCACACACTGAAATTCCGCAGTTGCCACGAGCGCCTGTGCCAAGCGTTCCCAGCGACCAAACGCACCAAACTTCACCGACGGTGCCGAATCGACAACTGGATCGATAACCGGGACGAAAGCCTCCTCGGCAGCCAGCCACTGGCCAGCCTCGGCTCGCTCGTCGGCCGATGGACTGCGAGAGAGCACGGCCCGCCACAGGCAGTCGATCCGGGCTTGGGAGGGGCTTGGCTCACTGGAATCGTCGCCCACTTCGCGATCGACGCGAGCGGCAATCTGTCGAGCCGCCTCGACGACCAGCGGTGCGTTGAGTATGGCTAGGGATTGCTGCGGCACAGTGGTGCGCGTGCGCACGTGCACGGCCGTGTCGGGGCTGGCGATATCGAACACGCGCAAAATGCCCGGCACATCTTGCCGATCCAGCCGGCCGTAGAGCGATCGGGCGTGCATCGACTCCGTGGCCAGCGGATCCACGCTGCGGCCCCCACGTTTCGACACATCCAGTGAACCAGCGGCGCACAGCAGACTGTCTCGCCAGGCTTCCCAGTCGAGCCGCCGTCGGTTGGCACGGGCAAAGAGAAGATTATCAGGATCGCGGATGGCCACATCCTCTCGCACGTTGCTCGACTGTCGCCACAGGCAACTCGTGATAATCTCGCGATGAAGCCATCGGAGGCTCCACTGGCCGTCTTCGACAAAGCGTCGCGTCAAATCGTCAAGCAATTCCGGATGGCTCGGAGCCTCGCCTCGCAGGCCCAGATCTCCCGGCGTGCCGATGAGTCCGCGTCCCACGTGGTGCATCCAGACCCAGTTGACGATCACGCGGGCTGTCAGCGGATTGTCTGGAGCGACAATGGCCAGAGCCAAATCCAGCCGTCCGCTCGACCCGGGGTTTACCGGTTTGCCGCCCAGCACCATCGGCATCCGGCGAGCCACCTGCTCGCCCACCTTGGTTGGATTGCCTCGCAGGAGGATGTGGCTATCCACAGGCGTTTTGGCATCCATGAGTGCCATCGCTCGGGGTGGGCCGCCCACCGAATCGGATTGATGAATCGTGATCGCGCGCAGGCGTTTGCGAAGCTCGGTCTGTTCTTCTCGCTTGGCCACTCGCATCGCGTCGTCTGCAGGCACAACCAGCGGCGTGCCTTCCGCACCCAAGAGAGTTCGCAGCGATACGAGTTCTGTGGAATCATCAGACCGTGTGGCTTCGCCGCCGGCAGCCTCCGGAGCGACTCGCATCACGAGCCTCGCGTAAACTTCTGCCAACGCCCGCAGTGTGGTGGGCATCGACGATCGCAGTTCATGAAGCACCAGCGGATTGATCTCATGCTGGCGCGAAGCACCAGTGGGCGATGCGGTCGGCGAGTCCGGCGTTACCAATGCATCAGGCGAGTCTGACGCAACTGCCACGAGGTCTCGAATGCTGCCGGCCACGGCTGCGTCGGGCTTTGATCGCACGGCGATCCACGGCCCGAGGATCGGATGGCTGGCATCGGGTTTCTGGAGCATCCGGAGCATCCGGTCGAGGAGCAGTTGTTCCAGTTCATAGCCGTCAGCCAACCGTGGCAAACGGTTGTCAGATCCCCGTGGGGTCGGACGGGCGGTTTCTATAAAATAGTCAGCGGCGTGCGACACTGCCTCGCGGATGGCGCGGGTGTGAACGGCGGCTGTATGCTCGCTGGCAGCGGCCTTGAGTGCGGCGAACTTTGTGGCAAACTCAGCCACCCCCGGCCCAGTCGCGTCGGCCACAATCGGCAACTCTTCGGGGATTCGACTGCTGGCAAAGATGCCGTGCACGGCATAGTAATCCGCCGTGCTGACTGGCTCGTATTTGTGGTCGTGGCAGCGGGCACACGCTACGGTAAGGCCCATTAGGCCGCGTGTGACAAGATCGATCCTGTCGTCAATGATGTCGTGTTGGTTGCCCAGAAATGTGCGGCCCACAGTCAGGAATCCCAGAGCCGCCAGATCCTCTTGTGGCACAGCCGGTTGGATGCAATCGGCGGCAATCTGCAGCGTAATGAATTGGTCGTACGGGAGATCCCGCGACAGGGCGGCCACCACCCAGTCGCGATACGTCCACGCAAACGGATAGCGGCTGTCTTGGTTGTCAAAGGCATAGCCCATCGTATCGGCATAGCGTGCCAGATCCAGCCACTTCCTAGCCCAGTGTTCGGCATGTTCGGGGGTGGCCAGAAGCCTGTCGGTCAGCGCGCAAAACGCTTCGTGGCTGGGAGCCTCGCAAAACGCATCGGCTTGGTCGGCCGTCGGCGGCAGGCCCGTCAGGTCAAACCATAAACGGCGAACGAGTTCCCGAGGCGAAGCCTCCGGCGACGGTTCAAGACCAGCAGCAATGATTCGCTCGGCGATGAACCGATCGATCGGTGATGTGTTCCAGTCTGCCCTGCTCCCCGTGGTGGGCGAGGCGTGAAGTGGCGACAGCGGCACTGCGGGAGCAACGTGTCGCAGGGGTGGTGTAAAGGCCCAGTGCGTTGCCAGCGATGTTGCGAGCCGCTGCTCCATAGCAGCCGGATGGTCTCGAGTGTGAGTCGCGGGGCCGGCAACCACAGGTGCATCGCCCCCAGGCCCGCTCCACGGCAGACCCGCAGCGATCCACTTTTCCAAGACGGCAATATCGTCGGCTGAAAGTGTATCGTCGGGGGGCATCGCCAGAAGTCCCACATGCCGAACAGCATCCAGCAACTTGCCCTGGGCGGCATCTCCCGGCACGACGACGGCGCCCGATTCACCCCCGATCAGCACCGACCGGCGACTGTCCAGCCGCAGCCCGGCCTCGGCCAGCTTTTCGCCGTGGCAACTTTGACACTTGGCTACGAGCAGCGGCCGCACCTTGGATTCAAACACCACCTCCCCCTCTTTCGAGACGGCCACGGCTGACTCGGCAGCACCCGCAAGCATCGGCACAGCAGAGCAGATCAGGCACAGCCCGAACCGCACGATGCTGGGCTTGCCGCACCAGCCAACCCGTTTGCAGGCGGCGGCTTGTGCGACTGGGAGGCGTATCGTGGCTGGCATGGCTTTCGCTGTCATGATTTGAAGCACAACGAGGCAGTGAACCCCAGTTTATTCTAACCTCGACTTCTGACTTCGACTCATGCAATTGTCCACGCGCCCAGCGACCGTATTTTCGATCAGTTGCGAGATTTCTCGAATCGCGACGACAGGGTTTGATCGCCCAAAGAGGTTGACCATTCCACAAGCCTTGCGCCGCATAAGACCGGCCGGATTCGATTCGGGTTACGCCTTGGGCTTGTATGACGGGGTGGGAGCCATGCGCCGAGGCGGCGGGAGCCTCAAGGGGAGGTTGATGCGACCGGTGCGTTACACTATGGCGCACGGCACGCGTTGCCGGATTCCTTCAGGTGTCATTGCGTTATGCCCTTTTGGAGCCAGAGAGTTTATTCCGTCGTATCCTTTCTCTCGAGAGTCAATTTATTATGAAGCCCCGTGAAGTGCTCGCGATGTGTCGCGAAAAAGAAGTGAAGGCGATCGACTTGCGATTCGTCGATTTTCTGGGCGTCTGGCAGCACTTCACGATTCCAGTCGGCAAGCTCGAGGAAGATGTCTTCGAGGACGGTCTGGGCTTTGATGGGTCGAGCATCCGAGGCTGGCAGGCCATCAACGAGAGCGACATGCTGCTTGTGCCTGTGCCCGATACGGCTGTTGTGGATCCGTTCATGACCATTCCCACGCTCTCGATGATCTGTAACGTGCAGGATCCGATGACTCGCGAGGACTACTCTCGCGACCCTCGCAATGTGGCGCGCAAGGCGGCCACGTACCTCAAGAGCACGGGCATTGCCGACACCTGCTTCATCGGGCCGGAGGCCGAGTTTTTTGTGTTTGACGATGTGCGATTTGATCAGAACGCCCACGAGGGCTACTTCCATATCGACAGCAACGAAGCAGAGTGGAATCGCGGCCGCAAGGAAGGACCAAACCTGGGCAATAAACTGCGCCACAAAGAAGGCTATTTTCCTTGCCCGCCAGCAGACCAACTCATGGATCTGCGGAACGAAATGATGCAGACGATGATTCAGTGCGGGATTGATGTGGAGGCGCAGCACCACGAGGTGGCCACGGCCGGGCAGTGCGAAATCGACATGCGATTTCAAGAACTCGTCAAGATGGCCGACCAAATGTGTCTCTATAAATATATTGTGAAAAACGTTGCCCGCCGCCATGGCAAAACCGTCACGTTTATGCCCAAGCCGATCTACGGCGATAACGGATCAGGCATGCACACCCACATCTCGCTCTGGAAAAATAGCCACCCGCTTTTTGCTGGCACGGGCTACGCGGGGCTTTCCGACATGGCGATGCATGCTTTGGGTGGCATTCTCCGCCACGCGCCGGCACTGCTGGCGATCACCAATCCCACCACCAACAGCTACAAGCGGCTCGTGCCCGGCTATGAGGCGCCGGTGAATCTCGCCTACTCGCAGCGTAACCGATCCGCCAGCTGTCGGATTCCGATGTACTCGGCGAGCCCAAAGACCAAGCGGATCGAGTTTCGCTGCCCCGATCCGAGCTGCAATCCCTACCTGGCTTTTTCGGCGATCCTTATGGCGGCTATCGATGGCATCCAAAACAAAATTCATCCCGGCCCGCCGCTGGATCGTGACATCTACGACATGCCACCGGACGAACTGGCCACGGTACCCAAGGCGCCAGGATCACTGGAGGAGTCGCTCGATGCTCTCGAGCACGACCACGATTTTCTCCTGCGTGGGGATGTGTTCACCGACGACGTGATTGCCACGTGGGTGCGTTTCAAGCGGGAAAAAGAGATCGGCCCGATGCGATTGCGACCGCATCCGTACGAGTTCTGCCTCTACTACGACGTCTGACAGAATCGTTCTTCTACCAAGGCACTGCCTACCAGCACGTTTTGCCGCCGTTGATCGCGATGGTCTGCCCCGTCACGAATGCTGCTTCATCGCTGGCCAGATAGGTTGCCGCCCAGCCGACCTCTTCGGGCTTGCCCCATCGGCCCACAGGAATCGTTGCGAAGTAGTTGTCTTTTTCGCTCTGCGGATCGCCATCGTGCCGCTCCACAGGAATCCAACCCGGGGCGATCATGTTCACTGTGATGCCGTCGGGAGCCAGTTCGCGGCTCATGCTGCGCGACCATCCGATCTGTCCTCCTTTGGCGGCAACATAGGCCGAAAAGGGCGACACTCCCAGCATGAAAACTTCGCTTGTGATGTTGATCAGCCGGCCGTGCCGGCGTTGCTTCATGCCGGGCAGGCCGCGGCGGGCCAAGAGAAACGGGCTCTTCACGAAAAAGTCGAGCATCTGTTGATAAAAGGCCCAGTCATATTCCTCGATCGGCTTCAGCGGCTGCGAAGGGGTAGCGTTGACCACGATGATGTCGACAGCCCCAAGGGATTTTTCAATCGACGTGAACATCGCGTCTACATCGGATTCGCTCGTGACATCGGCCCTGAACATTTCCGCAGCGATGCCAGCACTGCGGAGTTCGGCGCGAGCCTCTTCGGCGCGGGCCGAGGTGTTGGCATAGTTCATCGCCACTTTCGCGCCGGCGAGGCCGAGGCACTTGGCCGTAGCCCGGCCCAAGCCGGCTGAGGAGCCGGTGACGAGGGCCACGCGGCCGTCGAGCGAAAAACAACGGTGCGGAGGATCGACAGCCATGCGAGAATGTCCTTTTGTAAAAATGGGTTGCTAGAAAGAAGTTCGCTTGTGAGTCAACGGTGCTACCGTACAGATGGTGCCCAGGAATTGGTCAGATGAAGATTTGGAGAAAACACAATCTCCTGGAGCCGTTCGTTCACCAATCCCGGCACGCTGACGCAGATCCCGCGGATGGTTCCGGTCGCACCAGCCATCAGGTGGCGGCAGTGTGCCTCGAGGCTATCAAGCAGGGAGGCATACGTATCGGGAGTCTGCAAACGTTCTGTGTTCGCTTCGGTGACGTTGCCGTCGAGGCCGGTGGCAACGACGCAACAGCTGCTTGCGTCAATCACCACTCCTAGAACAACTGCTGAGTCGGATGCCATTCGCACCAAGCGGCCCGGACGCCCCAGAACTTGATCAATCGGCTCCAGTTCTTCAAGCAGACCTCGCTTGAGCAACGAGTCCACCGCCTTGGAAACCGTGGGCGCTGTCATGCCTGAGGCCCGCGTGAGGCCAGCCCGCGACGACGAACCGAGCTGCTGAATCAATTCCAGCAGCCTGCGCTCGTTGATCCGTCGCAGCAGCGAGGATCCGATTCTATTTTCTTTAAAGCTCATGCTGAAAAATGGCGCTCTATTGAAACACCGATCATTTTTAAATGGCTATTAAAATGCATGGTAGCATGCAGGGTATGGTGGCATGATAACGAAGGCACTGGAGTGACTTCAGCAAGGTGTATGCGCTATCCACAGACACGCTCCCAGAGCGACCACAATCGATGGCATCGGTTTCCGTTGGGTAGCCAGCAGCAAGGCTGCCGAGCCTTTGTCGCAGTTGCGATCGTTCTGCTCGGTATGCCAGTGGCCATTGCGATTGAGAATCCAGCGACGGCGGTCGTCGCTGGAGCCGATTTTGCCAAAGAGATTCAGCCGCTCTTGGCCAAGCGATGCTTTGCGTGCCATGGCCCCACGACGCAGGAAGGCGGCTTGCGACTCGATGAGCAGGCAGGAGCCATTGCCGCCCTCGACGGCGGCGGCCACGCCATCGTGCCGGGCAGCATCGACGAGAGTCTGATTCTGGAAAGAATCCTCTCGACGGATCCCGACATCCAAATGCCGCCCGAGGGGGCGAGGCTCACGCCCACACAAGTCAATGCGATCCAACGTTGGATCGCAGCAGGCGCACAATGGAAGGAACACTGGGCGTTTCGGCCGCTGGTGCGGCCGGCATTGCCCGATGGGAACGAGGCCACTGCTGCGGGCATTCAAGTGGTTGCCACCGGCAGTGCCATCACCGGCAATCCAATTGATGCTTTTGTGCGAGCGGGTCTTGTTGCAGCCGGCCTCAAACCGCCTGTGCCCGCTCAGAAAACGATGTTGCTGCGGCGGGCCACGTACAGCGTCACAGGGTTGCCCCCCACGCAGGGCGAACTGCGAGACTTTCTGGCAGACGAATCTCCCGTCGCGTGGGAGAAGGTCGTCGACCGACTGCTGGCATCATCACACTACGGCGAACAGTGGGCCAGGCACTGGCTGGATCTGGTGCGGTATGCCGATACCAACAGCTTTGAACGAGACGGCAACAAGCCGCACGCGTGGCGGTATCGCGATTATTGCATCCGCTCTTTCAACGACGACAAGCCGTACGACCAATTCGTGATCGAACAGATCGCCGGCGATGAGATTCCCAGCCCAACGTCCGATGCCTTGATTGCCACCGGCTATTACCGACTGGGGCTCTGGGACGATGAGCCAGCCGACAAAGCACAGGCACGCTACGACGGGTTGGATGACATCGTGGCGACAACGGGGCAGACATTCCTTGGTATCACCGTCAACTGTGCCCGTTGCCACGACCACAAGATCGACCCAATTCTCCAGAAAGACTACTACAGCCTGCTCTCCTTCTTTCACAACATGACGCCGATGGGCACAGGTGGCGAACATATTGAACGCCCGATTTTCGCAAACGCCAACGCCGAGCAGGCGTATCATGCCGCCGTGGCCGACCTCACTCTGCGCCGCAACGCCGCACAGAAGGGGGTGAGCGATCAGGAAGCTTCATTCCGTCTGGAGTGGGAACGCACTCAGGGGGGAGATCTTGTGGGCAGCGATCTGGACGATCTCCAGTTTCGTTTTTTTCGCGATTCGTGGACGACCTTGCCCGCATTCGACGAGATCAAGCCGGAAGATATGGGGGTCGTGCCGGGCAATCGCTTCGACCTCGCCGTTGCACCGTCTTTGCGGCCGGATGCGTTCGGCTACGTTTTCAACGGCTTCCTGAAGGTGCCCGCCGATGGCGACTACACCTTCGTGTTGGATTCCGATGATGGCTCTCGGCTGACAGTCGACGGGCGAGTGGTCGTTCAATACGACGGCATTCACGGAGAGGGCGATCCCAGAACCGCCGTGGTGTCGCTCAAGGAGGGCCGTCTGCCAATCCAGCTCGAGTATTTTCAAGGCGCGCATGGTCAGGGGCTCTCGCTGGCATGGTCGGGGCCAGGGTTCACCGGCAGATCGCTCTCGGCTGAGCACGAGAAAAAGCTAGACAAAAACAAAAAGTGGAATGATGTCGATGCGATTCGGGAGGATGGCCAACGCCTGCTAGGTGTGAAATGGAAGAAAGCATACGACGAGAAGGTGGCCTTACTCGACAGGCTCAAAAAAGAGCACGTGCCGGTGGAGAAGGCCCTCGTCGTGACTGAAAGTGGCCCGCAGGCCCCCGACACGTTCGTGCTTTTCAGAGGGAATCCGCACGCCGAATTGAAGCCGGAAAACAAAGTCGAGCCTGCGTTCCTGTCGATTCTCAAGGCCAAGGTGCCGGTGATTCCCACACCAGCCCCCAACGCCCAGACGACCGGCCGCCGCACGGTGCTGGCTCGCTGGCTTGTGTCGGCTGACAATCCGCTCACAGCCCGAGTGATCGCCAATCGCATCTGGCAGCACCACTTCGGTCGAGGCATCGTTCGAAGTGCCAGTAACTTTGGGATGATGGGGGATCCACCCACGCATCCACAACTGTTGGATTGGCTGGCCACAGAATTGATGGCCAACAACTGGCGGCTGAAATCCCTTCACAAAATGATCCTCATGTCGCAGACCTACCAGGCCGCCTCGACGGGGAATTCCGAAGCCCTTGCGAAGGATCCCTTGAACGATTCCCTCTGGCGATTTGATATGCGGCGGCTTACGGCCGAAGAGATTCGCGACTCAATCCATGCTGTGAGCGGCGCGTTGGATCCCAAGATGTTTGGGCCTGGCGTTTACCCAGAGATTCCCAAAGCCGTTATGGCCGGGCAGTCGAGGCCGGGCGAAGGCTGGGGCAGTTCGCCGCCAGAGGAGCAGGCTCGTCGCAGCATTTACGCCCACGTGAAGCGATCGCTTATCACGCCAATCCTAGCCGACTTCGACGTGGCCGACACCGACACCAGTTGCCCCGTGCGGTTTGCCACCACGCAGCCAACGCAGGCCTTGGGGATGATGAACGGCATCTTTCTTCAGCAGCAGGCCCGTGTTTTTGCTGCTCGGGTGCGCCGCGAGGTGGGCGGCCCCAACGGAGCCAACATCGCCGCGCAGGTTCGGCGGGCATTGGAGTTGGGCCTGACTCGCACGGCCAGTGACGAGGAGGTGGCCCAGGGCGTTGCGCTTGTTGACCGGCTCGAGGATCAGGATGGAGTGAGCCCAGGCCGGGCGATGGAGCTCTACTGCCTGATGGTTTTCAATCTCAATGCATTTGCCTATCTGGATTAGCACATAAAAAGTTAATGGGAGACCAGCCTTGAAAAAAACAAACCGCGATCAGTCGCACGGACAGTTTTGCGGGCGCACACGCCGCGAATTGTTCTGGGAGGCAGGCGCGTCGTTTACAGGCCTCGCGCTGGCTGGCTTGCTTGACCAAGGCTTTTTTGCCAGGCAGGCACAGGCGGCTGGCGGCACTGCGGCGTTTCTCAATCCGCTCGCAGCCAAGCTGCCGCACTTTGCGCCCAAGGCCAAGAGCGTGATCTTTCTCTTTATGTACGGTGGCCCCAGCCATGTCGACACGTT
This sequence comes from uncultured Planctomycetaceae bacterium, assembly GCA_903877395.1. Taxonomy (GTDB): domain Bacteria; phylum Planctomycetota; class Planctomycetia; order Pirellulales; family UBA1268; genus BAIKAL-G1-2R. Next base: position 3,949 of record CAIRDU010000285.1, on the reverse strand, counting down.
CGACTACAAGCCGAAGCTCTATCCGCTGGACGGCCAGACGGTTGAAGTGAAGACGAAGGGACGGGGCGGCGAAAAAAGTCAGGGCCGAGTTGTGGGGCCCAAGTGGAAATTCAAACAGTACGGGCAATGCGGCAAATGGGTATCAGACCTCTTTCCCAACGTTGCTCAGCACGTCGATGACATCGCATTCCTCCACTCGATGACGGCCGATTCGCCGATTCACGGATCGGCCATGTTGCAGATGAATTCAGGCAAGATTCAAAGCGGCTCGCCCTGCCTAGGCTCGTGGGCCAACTACGGTCTGGGCAGTGTGAACGAGAATCTGCCGGGGTTTGTGGTGATGCTGGATCCCACAGGGGGCCCGATTTCTGGAGCCAAAAACTGGTCCAGTGGATTCATGCCGGCAACGTATCAAGGCACGCTGTTGCGGAGTAAAGGCGAGCCGATTCTGGATCTTGCACCGCCGGAGGATATGCCGCCCGAGGCGCAGCGCATGATGCTTGACGCGCTGCGAGAGGCCAACACAGCGCACCTGCTGCCCCGCGGTGACAATACCGCACTGGCTGCCAGGATTGCCTCCTACGAACTGGCGTGGAAGATGCAGGAGCACGCGCCGGAGGCCGTGGATCTCTCGCAGGAAACTGCGGCCATCCAGAAGCTCTACGGTCTCGACAATCCTCGGACGGCGGATTTCGGCAGGCGTTGCCTCTTGGCGAGGCGATTGGTGGAACGAGGCGTGCGGTTTGTCCAGCTCTACTCGGGCGGCGCTCACAACGACGACAACTGGGATGCGCACCGCGATTTGGAAAAAAATCACAACTTCCACGCTGGCAACACCGATCAGCCTGTGGCGGCCTTGCTCACCGACTTGAAGCGATCGGGTTTGTTGGACAGCACGTTGGTGATTTGGGGGGGCGAGTTTGGCCGGCAGCCCACGGCCGAATATGCTGAGGGTACGGGCCGGGATCACAACGCCTACGGCTTCACGATGTGGATGGCTGGCGGTGGCATCAAGGGAGGCGTGAGCGTGGGCGAGACCGACGAATTGGGCTCTGCGGCAATTGCGCCAGAACACGATGGCCGCACGGGCTTTCACGTGAAGAGCCTGCATGCCACGGTCTTGAAACAACTGGGTTTTGATCCCAACCGGCTGAGCTATTTTTTTGGTGGCCTCGATCAGAAGCTCGTGGGCGTCGAGCACGTCGAGCCGATCCACGAAATCATCGCCTAGGCAATCATCGGCTCAAGCAAGCCACCCGCCACGCATTCCGGAAACGCCCGCGTTCATGATCGCATGATCGGGCGTTTCCGTTGGCTCTCTCGGCCGAGCGTTGGCTCTCTCAAGCCCAGAGGATTCCTCCGGTGAGAAAAAGCTCTCCGACTAGGACTCGAACCTAGAACCTAGCGGTTAACAGCCGCTCGCTCTACCATTGAGCTATCGGAGAATAAAGCCCGGACGTCAAACGGCAACGCTGCGAGATCATAGGCGGCGGTGGTCGAGTGAATCGCTCTCTGACAGCCAGAGTAGCGGATCGGAGGCCCAACTGCGAGCCTCTGTTTTCGCGGGCCTTTTTCATAAAAGTTTTGCCTGTGGAGGCCTCGCTTCTGGCGTGCTGCCTGCCTGTTCTGCGGGTGCGAACGTGCGAGAGTGGGGTTTCAAAACTCTCCCCGAAAGATTGGCTCGTGTTCATGCAATCCGACGCAACGCTTCAGCGGCCAACTCGATTTCGATGGATGATCTGCGGTCTACTTTTTTCTGCTGCGGCGATCAACTACATCCACCGGCAGGTCATCGGCATCTGGTGGTGATTTATCTCGTGGCCGTCGCGTTGGTTTCGTTGGCTGCTGCAGCCCATCAGGGGTGGTCGGCAAATCTCTTCACGCTCACTTCGGATCTGTTTCCAAAAAGCGGGCAGTGGGTTCTGTCGTGGGCATCGGCGGCACGGCTGGTTCCATTGGAGGCATGCTGATCGCATGAGCGGTGGGCGAGATTCTGCAAAAGACGGGTCGCTACGAATCGATTTTTATCATGGCAGCCTGTGCGTACCTGGTGGCTTTGGCGGCCATTCACGTCTTGGTTCCCACATTGCTCCCAGTAAAGCTCTCGCTTCCTGAGAAAAGTCATCCATGACCTTTTTCCACTTGGTCGCCGCTTCGTGCAGCGGTGCTGGCGATTGGCCCTGCAAAGGCTCACTCGCTTGTGCGTTGCTTTTCCATCAGCACCCGGTTGCCCCGGTCGCTGTATTCCAGCCGCGTCATGAACGTTCGCATCAGCATCACGCCGCGGCCCCCGGGCATTTCCAGCCGATCGGCCAGCGTGCAGTCAGGCACAGAGCCAGGGTCGAAGCCAGACCCCTCGTCCGTCACTTCAATCCGCGCTAGATCGACTGAAATCATGCAGGATACGTGCACTTTCTTGGAGGGGTCCAGCTTGTTGCCGTGAACGATGGCATTCACGATCGCCTCTTCAGCGGCCAGATGAATGCTGAAGATATCTGAAGGCGACCAGCCGTGGATGCCGAGTTGCTCCAGCAGATCCTCCATCACCAGCCGGCTGGCGCCGCGCTCGCTGGGCAGATCGATCTCTTGCTGCCACGACCCAGGCTCGTTGCTGGCACTTTTTTTGGCGGCGTCATTGAGCGGACTGTGGTGATCCATATGGCCTTAACCGTTTGTCATCTTGACAATTGTGCTGGTCTGGCTCGCGGGGCTGCCTGCTCGCCGGCTATCCATTGCCACAGCGGCACCGCGACTCTCACAAACTAAAATGCCGCTACGGCCTCAGACTCATCGGTGCGGATATCGAACACCTTATTGAGCTTCGTGATCTGAAAGACCTCAAATATCTCCGGGCGGATGTTGCTCATCTTGAGGCGGCCTTTGTTGGCCTTGACCTTGCGGTCCAGCGTGATGAGCTTGCCCAAGGCGGCGCTGGAGAGGAATTCAACGTCTGTGAAGTTGAGCAGGATGCTCTTGCGGTTGTCGTGCTCGATCAAACTAAACAACTCAAGTCCCAACTCCTGAATGTTGGCCTCGTCAAGGATTTTTTTGTCCAGAAACTTGACGACCGTGACATCACCGATTTTGGCGACGTTGATCCGACGATGCGTTGACATGCAGGCTCTTCTCCAGACCAGTATTCATTCGGTCACTTAAAAAGAGTATCCGCTGGCAAAATGATTTGCCATCCGGAAACCGTCCCGGCCGCAAACCAATCGTAAACGGCCCCCGCAGAGAGAGCATTTCTGCGCCCCGCTTCACGCCTGCTGCCAAACTGGCAGCAGCTGAAAAGCCTCTGCGAGTGCAGCGAAGGCCCAACGGACTGGGTTTCAGCCCGAATCGCTCAATACCATAAGAACCCTCTGAATTCCCGTGCTTTCGGCGCGCCAGTTGCTTCTCTCCATGAGACCGCTCTGATGGTATGCCGTGACGGCAGTCGTACTGGCTGGCCCGTTGTGGTGTTTCCGGAGTGTGTCCACGTCCGATTACGTTTTTTCTGTCCATCCCTGCTTTATCCCCGAAGAGGTTTTGAAGATGTCAGTCACTGCGAGCAAGCCCGCCAAGAAGAAGTCGACCTTGATCCCGTTGGGCGACCGCGTTGTCGTGGAGCGAGACGAGAGCGAGCAGAAGACCTCTGGCGGCATCCTGCTGCCAGACTCCGCGAAAGACAAGCCGGCTCGCGGCGTCGTGGTGAGCGTGGGTGAAGGCAAACTCACCGACAAGGGGCATCGCCATCCGCTGCAAGTGAAGCCGGGTGACCGCGTCGTGTTTACAAGCTATGCCGGCGAACCGTTTAAAGTGGGCGACAGCGAACTGTTGCTCATGCGAGAAGACGACATTCTGGCCGTGCTCGATTAGCCACAAGCAAGCCATAAGCCTTGAGGCCGCGAGCCGGTTGTCCCGGTGAGTTGCTCGAAGCGGATTGGTGCCTCAGAAAAAGTCTGCACAA
>CAIRDU010000284.1 GCA_903877395.1 uncultured Planctomycetaceae bacterium | reverse complement strand
GTATCGCAGCGAATTCTTGACGATCGCTGCCCCGAGCTTTTCGTCGCCCGTCAGATCCATTTTCTCGATCACCTTCTCGCTGCGAAGCAGGGCCACGCCACCGCCGGGCACGATGCCCTCGGCGAGGGCAGCCTGCGTGGCGCTTTTGGCGTCTTCGAGGAGGGCCTTACGTTCTTTCATCTCTGTCTCGGTCGCGGCACCAACGTTAATCTGCGCCACGCCACCGGCGATCTTGGCCAGTCGCTCTTGGAGTTTTTCGCGATCGTAATCGCTGTCGGTGTTTTCAATTTCTGCACGGATCTGTTCGGCACGGCCATCGATCGCAGCCTTTGAACCGCCACCACTTACGATTGTCGTGTTTTCAGCCGTCACGATTACCTTCTTCGCCCGCCCTAGGTCGCTTAGCTTGACCGAGTCGAGCGAGATGCCGAGATCCTTGAAAATCGCCTGGCCGCCTGTCAGGGCAGCCAAATCACCCATGATTGCCTTGCGTCGATCGCCGTAACCGGGAGCCTTGATCGCCACCGACTGCACGATGCCTCGCAGCTTGTTCACCACCAGCGTGGCCAATGCCTCGCCATCGATGTCTTCGGCAACGATCACCAGTGGCTTGCTGGCCTTGCTGATCGCCTCCAGCAGCGGCACCAAGTTTTTTGCGCTCGAAATTTTCTCCTCGAACAGCAGGATCAAGGGATTCTCCAACTCGCAGGTCTGCGTGTCGGCGTCGGTTACAAAGTGGGGCGAGAGGAACCCTCGGTCAAACTGCATGCCCTCGACGACGTCTACAGTTGTCTCGGCTTGCTTGCCTTCTTCGACGGTGATCACGCCATCCTTGCCAACCTTGAGAAACGCCTCGGCCAGCACATTTCCGATCGTGGGATCGTTGTTGCCGGCGATCGTAGCGATCTGCATCAGTTCCTTCTTGTTTTTCTCGTTGATTGGCGTGGCCATCGAAAGGATCGACTTAGACACGGCTTCAACTGCCTTATGGATGCCACGAGACAGAGCCATTGGGTCGGCTCCTGCGGCAATCATCTTGAGCCCCTCGCGGAAGATGGCTTCGGCCAGCACCGTGGCTGTGGTCGTGCCGTCGCCTGCGACGTCGTTGGTTTTGCTGGCGGCTTCCTTGACAAGCTGCGCGCCGAGGTTTTCGTACGGGTCTTCCAGATCGATGTCTTCAGCAACTGTCACACCGTCTTTCGTGACCTTGGGTGAGCCCCAGCCTTTGTCCAGCACGGCATTGCGGCCACGCGGGCCCAGCGTGCTTTTGACCGCACGGGCAAGCTTCGAAATCCCGGCGAGCAACGCCTGACGGGCCTCATCGTCGAACACCATTTGTTTGGCCACAAAAAACTCCTCTGAAGGGATCTGAAGGAACTTGTCTCAAGCGAATTGAATCAAACAGCGTCAAAAAATCAAACGAGCGACTGAAAAAAAACAACAGTTTGTCTTTTTTGGCAGCAGCTCAAGGGGGAGACTCAGGTGTAAGCAAGCCGCGTGCCACGAACGGCTCTCAACCGAGTCGCCGGCATTTGAACCGGTAAACACAGTGATCGAGCTCAAAAAAAATAGCCCGACACCACTGCATCCACGTGCCGTTTTGGCAGAGAGCTGGTTTCCGTCAAGGGGACCGTTCTAAAGACGCGGCATTGGGCGATTGTGCGCACGCCATTGCGTCCTAGCAGACTGTGGAACCAGTCTGCCGTCGCACAAAGCGGCGACCGTCGACCCTGGAAACCCTCGTTGCTTCCAACGGTCGATCAAGTGACCAAAGGTCACGGATGACTTTATCTACGGGCATCGCACTGCTCTCCGTCGCTCTTCATCCTCCTCTCAAGCCCGAAGTGCGAATCCGGCTGTGATTCTAAGGCGCCCAGCAAATCGGGCCTTGAAGCCCCCGCACAAACGCAGCCAGCAGATCGGCCGTGCGATCCGCATCGTCCAGCGAAACAGTTTCAACGGCCGAATGCATATAACGATTGGGGACGCTTACCAGTCCTGTGGCAACACCAGCGCGGGTGGTCTGCAGCACATTGGCATCGGTGGGTGTAGCCCGGCCGCTGGCGGCCAGTTGCACTGGAATCGAGTTTGTTTTGGCAGCCTCGAGCAACCGGTTGACCACGTGCGGATTCATATTCGGGCCGCGATAGACAACTGGTCCTTTGCCAAGTGCAATATCCCCCTCTGTTTTCTTATCGATTGTGGGGCAGTCGGTGGCGTGCGTTACATCCACGGCGATGGCCACGTGCGGATCTACGCTATAGGAACTCGTCTGCGCACCGCGAAGTCCGATCTCTTCCTGCACAGTCGAGGCCACAAACAAGGCGCAGGGCAGGGGACCCATCGCGGCCGCCCGACGAAATGCTTCCAGCACAACCCAGAGCCCTATTTTGTCGTCCATTGCCGCAGAGCAGGCCAAACTGCCTCGCAGTTGCTGGAATTGGAGTTCCACCGTGACAGGGTCGCCAATGCGCACCACGCTCTCGGCATCCGCTTTGTCTGGCGAGCCGATGTCAATCCAAAGGTCCTTCATCTTGGGCACAACTTTTCGCTCTTCCTCGGTGAGCAGGTGGATAGGCTTTCTCGCAATCACGCCTGGCACTGCGCCAGACGCGGTCCAGATACTCACACGAGATCCGACCAATTGCATGGGATCCCAACCACCGATTGGCTGCACGGAAATATACCCATCCGAATCGATGTATTGAACGATCAGCCCAATCTGATCGCAGTGGCCAGCCAGCAGCATGCGCACCGGCGACGTGATATTCAAAGCACCGATGACATTGCCGTGCGAGTCGGTCGTGACGCTTTCCGCGACACCGGCGAGATAGCCACGGACGAGCTCCTGAACAGGCTGCTCATAGCCCGAGGGACTTGGCGTTTTGAGAAGGCGTACGAGAAAATCGCGGGCGGATGCGTCCAAAATAAAGTTCCTTCAGTGGCTGGAGGGGCGTGCATGGGGAAAAAAGCAGGCTCTCCCTGCTGATCGGTGAATGCCTACGGTACAACAGCCGGTTTCTGGCTGACAAGCTGGCGATACCTTTTTCCTTCTTGCAAG
>CAIRDU010000283.1 GCA_903877395.1 uncultured Planctomycetaceae bacterium | reverse complement strand
CGGTGCCTTCGCAACGCTTTCACTATCGCTACTACGCGGCGGACCTCGCGTGGCAAGCCGCACGGCTGATGCCCGACAACTCGCCTGCCACCGCAGCCGCGCTCTGTGAGGGCGGGCGTTGGCTGATGTACCGAGACCCGCCCGCAGCGGACCGCTTCTACAAGTCGTTGGTACGACGTTGCGGCGAAACACCCTTGGGCCGCGAGGCTGAACGGGTGCGTTGGTTTCCGGCGAAGCCGAAGCAGGCCGCTGGGTGACGATCATGAATGGATTGTGTCGGACTACAAGTGTGAGCGGGCACACTACGTAGGTTGCACACTGGTTCCAATTGGTTTCTTTTGCGCAGAAAACTGAAGTGATCGACGAAGGCGCCATCTGAACAGATCTGGCGCTGAGCGCCCACCATTCGCTGGTTGGACCAAGCAATCCGCCCGTTATAAACGCGCTGTATTCTGCTACGCCCATCTCCCGCAATTCACTCATGAACACCAGTATTTCTCCATCCGGATCCTCCCCATCCATCGGCCGCGACGTCCTTGCTGGCGTCGTGGTCTTTCTTGTTGCCCTGCCGCTGTGCCTTGGCATCGCGCATGCGTCTGGCTTGCCCATCATCGCGGGCATCCTGTCCGGCATCATCGGCGGTGTCGTTGTTGGACTGTTCAGCGGTTCGCATATCAGCGTTTCGGGTCCCGCGGCAGGTCTCACCGCCATCGTGCTTTCGCAGATGCAGATCCTTGGATCGTTCGAGGCGTTTCTTCTAGCGGTTTCGATCAGCGGCGTCCTGCAGATTGTCTTTGGCATGCTGCGTGCCGGTGCCGTGGCGAACTACCTGCCAAACAACGTCATCAAGGGTCTCTTGGCGGCTATCGGCGTCATTCTCATCTTGAAGCAGCTACCGCATCTTCTTGGTCATGACGTGGACTACGAAGGCGATATGTCGTTCGTACAGGAAGACGGGCGTAACACGCTGACGGAACTAGCAGACGTGCTGAACAGTTTCGTTCTTGGCTCCGCGCTCATCGGTTTGCTGTGCGTCGCCTTGCTGCTCTTCTGGAACAGGAGTCGCCTCAAGAATTCCCTGTTCCCAGGTCCACTCGCCGCTGTACTTCTTGGTGTGGCCGTGAGCGAAGCGTTCCGTATGACCGGATCATCGTGGGCGATCGAAGATTCGCACTTGGTCTCAGTGCCAGTGTTGGGGACGGAGGGTCAAGGGTGGGACAGCATTTTCCGGCTTCCGGACTTTACGCAGATCAGCAATCCAAAGATCTACATGGCGGCAGCCACTCTGGCTATTGTTTCAAGCCTGGAGACGCTCCTCAACCTTGAGGCCACCGACAAGTTGGATCCGCAGCGGCGCATCGCCCCGCCGAATCGTGAATTGTTCGCGCAGGGTGCAGGCAATATGTTGGCCGGATTCATTGGAGCCATGCCGATCACCTCGGTGATCGTGCGTAGTTCTGTAAACGCTGCCGCCGGCGCGCGGACCCGGCTTTCCACAATCACCCACGGAGTCTTGCTCGCCGGGTGCGTGTTCCTTCTGCCCACGGTGATTAATCGGATTCCACTTTCGGCCCTGGCCGCCATCCTGGTGGTGACGGGCTTCAAGCTTGCGAGCCCGGAACTCTTCAAGCAAATGTGGCGTGATGGTCGAGCGCAGTTCCTGCCCTTCATCGCCACCGTGGTCGCCATTGTGTTCACTGATCTTCTGATCGGCGTATTGATTGGTCTGGGTACAAGCATCCTCTTCCTACTGCACAGCAGCCTGCGCGGCGGCATGAGTATTAGTCGGGAAAATCATGCCAGCGGAACGGTCAACCGGATTGAGTTGGCGGACCAAGTCAGTTTCCTCAATCGCGCGGCTATTCGTAAAGCGCTCGAGTCAATTAAGCCGGGCGAGAGCGTCATGCTTGACGCGCGCACCTGTGATTACATTGATCCAGACATTCTCGGATTGATTCGCACCTTCCGCGACGAAACTGGACCAGCCCGTGGAATCAGTGTGAGTCTGGTTGGGTTTCAGGATCGATACCAGCTGCCCGACCGCATCCAGTACGTCGATGTGACTACTCGTGATGTGCAGGCTTCGCTCACTCCGCAGCGCGCTTTGGAACTTCTACGTGCTGGCAATCAGCGTTTCACGTCCGGGCATCGCCTGCATCGTGACCTAGCGCGGCAGGTCGATGCCACCAGCACTGGTCAGCACCCGATAGCGGTCGTACTGAGTTGTATCGATTCCCGCGCTCCAGTCGAGATGCTGTTTGACCAAGG
>CAIRDU010000282.1 GCA_903877395.1 uncultured Planctomycetaceae bacterium | reverse complement strand
TTATTGTCACACAGCTCGCTGCTGCCGCCGGCGGCACCCGGCTCTACGGCGTGCTCGTGGACGGCGTCGAGGACGTTGCCAATTTTACGGCTGCCGATATTGAACCGACCCCAGACTTTGGTGGCACGATCGACACGCAGTGCATCACGGGCATGGCAAAGTCTGGCGGCAACGTAAAGACCCTCATCGATCTGGACATAGTCTCTGCCATCGATGCCACGATTTCCATCAGGGAAATCAAAGAATCCCTCTCACATTAAATTATTTTTTATCCGTCTTCTTATTGGCTTTTTACTCCTTTTTCAGTCCTCCTTCTCGGAATTTCAATGCGTACCTGGACCATCTCCCGCCGGATTGTCGTTGGTTTCTCCATACTGGTGCTGCTCACGATGCTCTTGGGGGCGATAGCCCTGTGGCAGATCGTCAGCGTCCAGCAGAACGTTCGAAATCTCGCTTCGAATGGGCTCCCTTCCATTGTCGTGCTCAACAACATCAGTCAAGCCAATGCGCTAGCGTCTCGGAGCGTCCGAAGAAGGCTTCTCCTGAGCAAATTGGCTCTGAAAAAACAGGGTAACGAAAGCGATGAAGAGGAAAAGGCGTTCGAAAATGCGAAGGCACAGGGAGATGATCTGTGTGTTGCCTACACATCGCTCATTTCGGACAACGAAGACGATCGCCTCTTTGCCGAAGCCAATAGAGCACGAGCCGCTTTTCTGGCTGCAGCCAGAAAGATGCTCGGATTGATGAGCACGCACAAGCACGCGGAAGCGGAAGCCTGTCTGCTCGAGGAGGTGGATCCGGTCTTGGCGCAATGCCAAGCGGGATTCAATACCGGTATTGAGTACAATATGCTGCTCGCCAATACGGTGGCGAAATCAACTGAGGAGACGGTTGCTGCCAGTTATTTTATTATCGGCGGCACGCTGGTCGGAGCATTGGTGCTTGGGGGCCTGCTTGGGTGGCGCATTAGTCGGGGTGTGAGCCGCTCCTTAGTCACTCTCTCAGACTCCCTGCAGGAAGCCGCTACACAAACTGCAATGGCCTCGGGACAGCTTGCGTCGGCGAGCCAGTCGTTTGCATCGGGATGCAGTGAACAGGGGTCGTCGGTGGCCGAGACCAGCGCGGCCTTGGAGGAAATGTCGGCCATGATCCGCAGCACGTCAGACAACGCCGAAAAGGCAAAGGTTTTTGCGAATCAAGCCCGCGCAGCCGCTCAGTCTGGGGGCCAGACCATGGGAGAAATGAATACGGCCATGCTCGCCATCGAGGCTTCCAGCGCTGAAGTGGCAAAGATTGTGAAAAACATAGACGAGATCGCTTTTCAAACAAATATTTTGGCCTTAAATGCGGCCGTTGAGGCGGCTCGTGCAGGCGAGGCAGGAGCCGGATTTGCCGTGGTGGCCGATGAGGTGCGTTCGCTGGCACAGCGGAGTGCGGCGGCCGCAAAGGAAACGGCCGAAAAAATCGAAACGGCCATCGCCAATAGCCGGCGCGGCTCAACCAGTTGCGGCAAAGTAGCCGAATCCCTCCAGGAAATCCTACAGAAGGTGGCCTCGGCCGACGCCCTCGTGGCCGAGATTGCGACGGCTGCCAAAGAGCAGTCTCAGGGTATTACGCAAGTCGGCATCGCCATGACCCAGATGGACACGATCACGCAGAGCAACGCTGCCAATGCCGAGCAGAGCGCCAGCGCCGCCGAACAACTCAACAGCCAAGCAGAAACCATGCAGGATAATGTCGGCCTTCTGCGGGCACTTGTCGTGCGAGGGAATCGTTCGCAAAAAATAGCCCCGTCACCAAAATTGAAACGGGCTAGCGTCAACACATCGAGGACTACAAACCCCCTGCGGTCGCAGGCCGTTGGCAGGCTTCGGAGGGTGCCCCTAGCTTCCTCAGCCCACAACACGTTCACCAATGCGCAACGCCTACCGATGCAAATCCCGATGCCAGAGGACTCGATGGCGACCCCCGAAGGGACCCTCGATCAGGAAGACAAGCACTTCACTTCTTTCTGATCATTTTCTCAGCCATTGCCTGCCGATTTAGCAACGTTTTGTAGAATTGTTTCTATGCTCTTTCCCCCAGAAGCACCGCTCTCGGCGCAGGCCTACGATTTCTTAGCAAATCTCGTCTACGAGCGGAGCCGCATCCGCTTAGGATCCGACAAACAGTCGCTCGTGGCCGGTCGCCTTGCGCAGCGATTGCGATCGCTGGGCTTGAGCGATTACGAGCAATATTGCTCGCTGCTCATCTCGCCAGATGGCGAAAATGAGGTGGGCGAATTGATCGATCTCATCTCCACTAACCACACCCATTTTTTTCGGGAACCCTCCCACTTTGAAGCTCTCAGCCAGCACATCTTGCCGGCCCTAGCCGATCGGGCGATTGCTGCACAAAGGCCCCTGCGCATCTGGTGCGCTGCAGCCTCTTCCGGGGAGGAGGCGTATTCCATTGCCATCGTATTGGGGGAATATTGCCGCGCTCACCCGTCGCTCGCTTGGCACGTCGACGCCTCTGATATCTCGATGCGCATGCTCCAGCGGTGCCGGGTGGGGACGTACGAAGCGGCCAAAGTCAACCTCCCTGCACCAGACATGCTGGGCCGCTATTTCCAACGGGGCTTTGGCGAACGCGAGGGCTACTACCGCGTCAAAAGCGAACTCC
>CAIRDU010000281.1 GCA_903877395.1 uncultured Planctomycetaceae bacterium | reverse complement strand
GGCCGCCTCGCAGTCGCCGAGTCCGCACGGTAAGCGGTCCAAGGGAGTGGCTGGAGCCGTCCGCAAGCGCCGCGGAAGCAGCCTGTGCGTCGCCCCGGGCATCGATGAGCGTTACGGTTGTGCTGGCCATAGTAGTGATGCGCCTTTGCTTTTCAGGAGTGCGTGGCCTTGAAACAGATTGATACTGGTCGTGGAATGTGAGTCTTTCACGGATGGTACTTCAAGTGCCGCAAAGCCGCGTCCGCCACAAATCGCTGCGAGAGTTCCTCATCCCTTCGAAAAAATCAGACACACTTCGCCTGTTTGTGTCTGAAAAGCCCGAGGCATCAACCGAAGGCAAACCGCTCAGATTCCAGATGCCATGCGGCTCTGGATCGTCTACGATTCCGCGATCCCGCGTCGGAGATCCTTCGAGAGAATTTTAATATGCTCGCTCGCCATACCCTGCCACCCATGCCTCCATTGCCCCAATTGTCCCAGGCTCCGATTGCAATTGTTCTGGCTGCCGGGCGAGGTGCACGCATGGGGGGCGACCTCCCGAAGGTGCTCTTCGAGGCTGCGGGAAAGTCGCTTGTGGAATGGGTACTCGAGGCGCTCGATGCCGCCGGCGTACACGATCGAATCGTGGTGGTAGGGTATCGAGCAGAGCTTGTTGAGGCAGCCCTGTGCGGCATTCCTGGCGTGTCGTTTGCGCATCAGAAAGAACAGCGTGGTACGGGCGACGCCGTGGCTGCTGCAGCCGGCTTGATCGAGTCTCGATTGCACGCCGGAAGGGCCGGCTCACATCAGCCTGTCGTGGTCGTGTGTGGCGATTCTCCAATGCTGCGGCCTCAGAGCGTGACGGGCTTGCTGGGGCAGTGGGCCGATCGACAGGCAGCGTGCCTGTTGGGCACGGCCCTCACTCAAGACCCCACGGGGCTCGGCCGGATCGTCCGGGACTCCCGAGGAATTTTTCAAAAAATCGTCGAACAAAAAGAAGCCACAGCCGACGAGTTGGCGATTTGCGAGGTGAACATGAGCACGTATGTGTTTGAGGCCCGTGATCTGTTGCGCAGCCTTTTGCAGCTCCAGAACGCGAACGCTTCGGGCGAATACTACCTCACCGATTGTCCCGGCCTGCTGCGGGCCGAAGGGCTCGCGGTGGATGCGGTTGCCTGCCTAGATCCCAGCGAGACGCTCTCCGTGAACACCCCCGCACAACTCGCCGCCGTGGCCGAGGCCCTGCAACGCAGGGAGGGCTTGCCGAAGCCCTCCTGACGTGGGCGAGATAGCCTGTCACCCTTGAAGATGCGGCCCATTCCGATCACAGTGATTCCCTCGCACTCCCCGCCCCTCTGCTGGTGACCTTTCATGAACGACCTTAAAATCTTCAGCGGCCCGGCCAACCACCCCCTGGCCGAAGACATCTGTCGCTATCTCAACTTGCCGATGGGCAAGATCTCGTTGGGGAACTTCCCTGACGGTGAGATTTCATGCAAGATCGACGAAGACGTTCGCGGCCGCGATGTGTTTATCGTGCAGCCCACCTGCCCGCCGGTGAACGAGCATCTCATGGAGTTGCTCGTGATGATCGATAGCTTCAAGCGAGCCAGTTCCTACCGTCTCACCGCGGTGATCCCGTACTTCGGCTATGCCCGGCAAGACCGTAAAGATGCTGGCCGCGTGCCGATCACGGCCAAGCTCGTCGCCAATTTGATCACGCGTGCCGGAGCCGACCGCGTGCTCGCAATGGATCTTCACGCCGCCCAGATTCAAGGCTTCTTCGACGTGCCCGTAGACCACCTCTACGCGGCTCCCGTCCTCAATAATTACTTTGAATCGATGGATTTGCCTCGTGATGGGATCGTGGTGGTGAGCGCCGATGAAGGGGGCATCAAACGCGCACTTGGCCATGCCAACCGCCTAGGGGCGCCTTTGGCGATCGTGGATAAGCGACGACTCAGTGCCGACACAACCAAGAGTGCCAACATCATCGGCGCGAGCGTGGAAGGGAAGACGGCCCTTATGTTCGACGATATGATCAGCACGGCCGGTTCGATCTGCTCGGCGGCCGATGTTGTGCACAAGCACGGAGCAAAGGCAATCTACGCCGCGGCCACGCACGGTCTGCTCGTAGGTCCGGCCATCGAGCGACTGAAGGCCGCTCCCTTTGCGGGCATCATTATGACCGACTCAATTCCACTGCCGTCCGAAAAAACGCTGCCTAATATCACCGTGCTCTCCGTGGCCAGTTTGCTGGGGCAGGCGATCAAGCGGATTCACCGTAATGAGTCGGTGAGCATGATGTTTCAGTAAAAAGTATTCTTCCGCGCGGCCAGCCGAAAATGTATCTTGCTTGCGTTTCGAACCCGAAACGGCCCGGCAGACTCTCCGGAAGAGGCTTTTTTTCGCGTTCGGCTTGCGAAAATACTGGTCTGTGGCACACTAGGCCCGATTCCCGAAAGGAGTTTTTATGAGCAATTCAATTGAGGTTTCATCCCGTCAGGCAACCGGCACTCAGGCTAGTCGGCGCATGCGCCGCCAAGGGCTTGTTCCAGCGATTTTGTACGGCCACGGTGAGAAGTGCATCGATCTTTCTACGAAGCGAGAGGCGATCGAACTCATGGTGCGACACGGGAGCCGAGTCGTGGAGTTGACCGGCGCTGTCAAAACGAGCGCTTTGGTGCGTGAATTACAGTGGGATACGTTCGGTGTCGAGCCGATTCACGTCGACTTCCTGCGGGTCAGTGCCTCCGACCGTATTAAGGTGAAGGTGCCAATCGATCTCAAGGGGGAATGCCCCGGCCAGCGTGCTGGAGGCGTGGTGTCGCTGCTGATGCACGAAATCGAACTGGAGTGCGAGGCTGCGTCGATTCCTGAAAAAATCCACGCTTTAGTCGGCAAGTTGCAGCTTGGCGGCATCATCAAGGTGCACGACCTCGAATTGCCCAAAGGCGCGAAGTCTGTGGCCGAAGCGGATGAAACAGTGGTCACCTGCATTCTGCCTGTTCAGAAGGGCGAAGAGGCTGCTCCTGGATTGGGTGGCGTAGAGCCCGAATTGATCGGTCGCAAGCCGGCCGAGGAAGGAGAGGCAGAAGCAGAAACGGAAGCCTGACCCAAGACTTGACCAACGGCCTAACCGACGGCGTGCTGAAACTGTAGGCGTGCTGCATGTGTGGCCTTTGGCGTTCTGAAACCCAAGGTTTGACCTACGGCGAGCTGAAAGCCCAGACACGTGAAACTCCTAGCAGGGCTGGGCAATCCGGGACGCGCCTACGAGGGCACTCGCCACAACGTCGGTTTCGATGTTCTGGAGATTCTAGCTCGAAGGGCAGGCCAGCCCGTTCGCCGGCAGCGTTTTCAGAGCGAAACAGCGCAGGTTACGATTCGAGGCTGCCCCTCGCTTCTGCTCTGGCCGCTGACATGGATGAATTTGAGTGGTGCGGGAGTTCTAGCCGCACGAGACTTCTACAAGATTGACACTGCCGATATTCTGGTGATTTGCGATGACTTCCAACTTTCAACCGACACTCTCCGACTTCGTAGCAGCGGCACGGCCGGTGGCCAGAATGGCTTGGCCGACGTGCTGGCTCGGCTTGGCACAACGGCGGTCCCCCGCCTGCGTCTTGGCATCGGACCGGTGCCTGCCGGGTGGAAATCGGCCGATTTTGTGCTCGGACGCATTGCCCCAGCCGACAAAGCCGGAATGGACGTGCTCCGGGAACGGGCGGCCGATGCAGCAGAAGACTGGGTGGCGCTTGGCATTGAAGCGGCCATGAACCGCTATAACTGACCACACGAACCTCTCAAGCGGGCCGATTGAAAATAAACGCGATATTGAAACTTTAGAAACTGAACTCAAAACTGAAAACAGGAGCATGAGCGACATGGTGGTGTACGAAGGGATGTTTATTCTGGACTCGTCGAAGTATGCCCGCGACCCAGCGGCTACCTCGCAGTTGGTGACCGACATGATCTCGCAGCACGGTGGCACAATTCTGGCCTCCCGACTGTGGGACGAGCGAAAGCTCGCCTACCCGATCAAGGGGCACAAAAAAGGTATTTACTGGCTCACGTATTTCCGGATGGACGGCGGCAACATCTCCCCGCTCGAGCGGCAATGCGAGATCACCGACGACATTATTCGCAAACTGATTTTGAAGGTCGACGCAAGGATTGCCGACGCCATGGTGCAGCATGCTCTCGCGGGCGGTGAGGCGGCCCCCAAGCGAGCTTCGGTTCCCCACGCAACAGGGACTGCAGAACAGGTGGCAGGGCCTGCTTGAATGAACTGAAGCGACCGGCGAACCGGTCGTTAAACCATTTAAAAAACCCAAGGCTTGCGTCCTGTGTCTGCAAGGGATAGCCTAGGGTGATGTTGTACAGACGTTCAGTATCTCTTGCACGAATTTCCTGAGGAGGCAGAGGCCATGGCCAGTTTCAATAAAGTGATTCTTTTGGGCAATGTGACTCGCGATCCCGAACTGCGATATATCGCCAACGGCACCGCTGTGACGGACATCGGACTGGCGGTCAATGATCGCCGCAAGACAGCCACGGGCGAGTGGGTTGAGGAAACGACGTTCGTGGATGTCACGCTCTGGGGCCGCACGGCCGAGGTTGCCGGCGAGTACGTCACTAAAGGCTCGCCCCTCTTGATTGAAGGCCGCCTCAAGCTCGACACGTGGGAAAAGGACGGCAAAAAGAATTCCAAACTCCGCGTGGTGGGTGAACGGATGCAGTTGCTTGGCAGTCGGTCTGGCGACGGGCCGCGAGGCGAGGGCGGCAAGCCGAAGCCCCGTGCTGGTGGCCGCGACGGGGCCTCTTCGGGACCAGGTCCAGGCCAGCCGCCGGCCGACGAATTTGATCAGTCTGGCGGGTATGATCCTACGGTTTCCAGCGGTGTAGACCATTCCGGATCCGTTGGCTCCGATGACGACATTCCCTTCTGAGAGATTATGCCGTAAGTATGGTCAGTTTTGAACACAGCGATCTAAAAGAAGAACACAGCGATCTAAAACTTTTTTGCAGGAGATCTTGATGTCCCCCGAAGCCCCTCACGCAGCACCACTCGCAGTTCCGCAGAAGTCCAAGGCTCGCCGTTCTGGCTCGCAGACCAGTCGATCGCCAGTGGATCGAACGCATCCTGCCGCCGCGAAGATCGCCAGTGCTGCAAAGGCCGGTCCACGTCTTCCCAGACTGCCTAAGGGCGAGCGAGGCGGCATTGAACTGCTGTTGGTACACGCAGTCGAGCATCTCGGAAAGCAGGGCGAGGTTGTGGAAGTCAAGCGGGGCTACGCCTTTAACTACCTGCTGCCTCAGGGTCTTGCTGCGATTGCCACAGACCACCACAAGCGCATGGTTGAGAAGCACCGAGCGAAGCTCGAAGAAATTGCCCGCGAGCGGTTGGCTGGACTGCGAAGCGTGCTCGAAGAACTCATTCGCACGAGCGTCACGATCGAGGCCAACGCCAATGACGAAGGGCATCTCTACGGTTCCGTTGGAGCCACGGAGATATCGCGTTCGCTCAAACAGCAAGACCTGATGGTGTTGCCCGAGCAGGTCATTCTGCAGGGACCGCTCAAGGAGGTGGGGCTCTACACCGTGCGGGTGCGACTCTCTGCCGAAGTGGAAGGTGATCTGAAGGTGTGGGTTGTGCCTTCCAGTGGCGATGGCGGTTCAAAGTAGGAGCAAAAGGCAGACGTAAGTTGGATTCGTCCGAGTGTGTTTCGTCGGAAGTGGCGATGCCTTGCCGATGATGCGACGGCAGAGTTCGTCTGCCAGAGGCTTTTCGGGCATGGCTGGCATGGCTGGCATGGCTGGTTGGGTATGGCTGGCTGCAGGGAGGCCCGAAATCAATGGCTATCTTCAAAGACGCGGGCACGAAGGATTCTTCCCGTCAGAAGTCGCAGCGGTCGTACGAGTCGGGCGCCGCTCGCTCGCTTAGCGGCAGTGCTTCGAGTCGAAGCGGCACCGCCCTAGAAGCCCGCGACCGTCCTGCCAATATTGATGCCGAACGGGCCGTGCTGGGGAGCATTCTACTCAAGCCTGATGTGTGCGACGACATTGCGCTCATTGTTCGGGCCGAAGACTTTCACGACGAATCGCACCAGTTGCTCTACCGCCATCTGTTGGAATTGCACGATTCCGGCAAGCGAATTGATATCACGATTGTGTTGGACCGCCTTCGCACGAAGGGGGATCTGGAGCGAATCGGCGGTGCCGCGGCGCTGGCAGAAATTGTTGAAGCAGTTCCCCATGCGGCGCATGCTTCCTACTACGGTCAGATTGTGCGAGACAAGGCGATGCTGCGTTCGCTCATCGACGCAGGCACCGACATTCTGCGAGACGCCTACGATTCGCCCGATGAACCTCGGGAGTTAGTGGCACGGGCAGAAACGAAGATTTTTGCGATCCTTGAGCATCGCAGTTCCGCCGAGGCCAGGCCGATCCAATCGGTGCTGGAAGATGTGATGGTGCGCATGGATGCGCGAATGAAGCACGAACACACGTTGGGTGGAGTGGAAACAGGCTTCACCGATCTGGACAGCCTCTGCGGTGGGCTGCACAACTCCGAGTTGATCATCTTGGCTGCCCGTCCCAGTATGGGAAAGACGGCCATGGCCATGAATATGGCCGAGCACATTGCCATCGTGGTGAAGCAACCGGTGCTCTTTGTGAGCCTTGAAATGGCCTGTCTGGAGTTGGCCGACCGCCTGCTCTGTTCGGCTGCGCAGGTCAACGGCCACCGGCTCCGCAACGGTACGATTTCGCAGGAAGACCGGCGGCGTCTGGTGCAGAAATCGACTGAGATCAGCTCCGCCCCGCTCTTCATCGACGACACGCCGGGGCGCACACTGGTGGAGATTGCGGCGGTGGCTCGGAGGCTCAAACGCAAGCAGGGCCTCGCGTTAATTGTGATCGACTACCTGCAGCTCATCGAGCCCGACAACCCTCGCGATCCGCGACAGGAGCAGGTGGCCCGGATTGCACGGCGTTTGAAAACGATGTCGCGGGAGCTTGATATCCCCGTGCTGTGTCTGGCTCAGCTCAACCGGCAGGCAGAGGCCTCGCGAGACAACCGTCCGCGTCTCAACCACCTCCGCGAATCAGGTGCTATCGAGCAGGATGCCGACGTTGTGATGTTTGTGCATCGCGAGGAGTACTACCAAACCAACGACGAAGACCGCGAACGCGTGAAGGGACAGGCCGAAATCATTATTGCCAAACAGCGCAACGGCCCCATCGGCGACATCAAGCTCCTCTGGCAGCACGACTACACCCGATTTTGCAATCTGGAACACCGGCCTCACGACGAATTCGAGCAGTTCTCAGGGTTCTAGATTCTCAGGGTTCTAGAATCGTATCCTTCTTGTCGAGAGCGGCAGAAAGCTTCCGTGGGCTTCCAAAGGCTTCGCTTCGAGGCGAGAATACGCTTACTTGCGATGGGCAGCGCTGCGATCGGTGCCGGGAAATACATCCAGTTCGAGGCCGTCGTTCTGGCCGCGTTCCAGCCGCTCCCACGCAATGGCTCCCATCGCCGCGTTGTCGGTGCAGAGCGATCGTGGCGGCACAAACACTTTCACGCCATGCTTCTGGCCGAGCCGCTCGATGGATTCCCGCAAGAGCGTGTTGGCGGCTACCCCGCCGCCAATCGCCAGGGCCCGGCAGCCGGTGCGAGCGAGTGCCAGTTCCACCTTGGTCAGGATTGAATCGATAGCGGCCTGCTGAAACGATGCGGCCAGATCGGCTAGCCGCTGCCCCACCGGGGGCGGTGTGTCTGACAGCGCATTCGGTGGCCGCACAAGGTAGCGAAGCGCCGTCTTCAAGCCGCTAAAGCTCATGTCCATTCGGTCGCGTTCTTTGGCCAGCGGCCGAGGCAGCCTGTAGGCCTTGGGGTTGCCGCCCACGGCAGCCTTTTCGATCTGCGGGCCTCCCGGATAGCCCAAGCCCAAGAGGCTGGCCGCTTTGTCAAACGCTTCTCCGGCGGCGTCGTCAATCGTGCCACCCAATCGTTCAAGCTCCAGCGGCGACCGCACGTGGAAGAGCGATGTGTGGCCTCCGCTGGCCACAAGGCCCACGCAGGGATAGATCATGGCCTCGCCGTAAGCCAGTCGGCAGGCGTAGAGGTGCGCTGCGATGTGGTCGTAGCCCACGATTGGAATGTTGAGTGCAGCAGCAATGCCCTTGGCTGCCGAAAGCCCCACCAGCAGCGAACCGACAAGGCCAGGCCTCACGGCCACGGCCACGGCCTCCAGTGATGCTTTCGAAACGCCGGCCTTTGACATCGCTTCGTCGATCACGGGAATGATTCGTTCCAGATGAGCCCGCGATGCCACTTCCGGCACTACGCCCCGCCAGCGGGCATGCAACTCATCTTGGCTGGCGACCACGCTGGAAAGCACGTCGCGCGAGCGGGTTATCACAGCGGCGGCGGTCTCATCGCAGGTGGTTTCGATTGTGAGCAGAGGCACGCACAGACTCCCGAGCACAGGCTGCACCGCCGTACATGCACCAGAGCATGCACGGCCGTCGGCCCATCAGGTGTTCATCAGAAGTCGTACCACATTCCAATGCCACAGCGATTCTGATTATTGTAGACAAACTGATACTGCGGATCCGAGCCATAGAGATACTCAAATCCGATGCGAAGGAGCTTTTCGCTGCGTCTCCCACGCCAGGCCCAGCCTGTCTGCATGCAGACGTTCCCGCCCCAGTCGAGTTCCTGGCGTGACAAGCCGTTGATTGCAAAGAAGGGCGCGCCGTGGATGCCCGTGGGCCGAGCTTGAATCAACTCCGTGCCAAACTGAAATGCCCAGGGCTCTGACCCGCCGCTGTTGTGAAAGGAGTAGTCCATTTCACCATAGATTCGCATCCAATCGAAAAGATAGTAGGAATTGCCCCACACGATGGCATCGCGTAGGTAGTTGACGCGGAGAAAGCTTGGATGTTTCGGTATCGCTTCGTCGCCAAGGTGGGCACTGAGGTGATAATAAGCCAGTTTTGTTTGCCAGCGGCCGACGCCGTAGACGAGCGGCACACCAAAGCGGTAGTCGGATGACCGCAGATCGGTCTCGTCCTGCGGATCGAGTCTTACGAATGCCGCTCCCTCGACCTGCACTTCGAATCCCTGTGGATGGACAACGGTGTTGGAGCCATAGCGGGCCAGTGACACGCGTGCTCCAGCCGTCATGTCCCACATCCAGCCGTTCTTTATCGATGAGTTGAACGGATCCGTCGCAGTATCGTCGTACCAGACGGTGCCGAGACGAGGTTCCTTCGGCCCGGCTAGGTAGCTCGTGTAAATCAGATTGTCCGGTAGGAGTTGCCAGAACCATGGCCTCGGCATCCAGATGTCGTCAAAGCACGCAGGAAAACCTGCGCCCGGCACGACGCAATCATCCGGGCACGACGGCAATTCTTCGCAAGGCACGTCGAACATGACAGGCCCCTGCGGTCGGGTTGGCGGCAGATTACAGGCAGGCGATTCATAAAGGAAGTCGCCTCCAACACCTTCTGTTTTCTCTCGAATCGGCGATGGAATCTGGAGTGGTTGCGGTATGTCATCAGCACGGCCGGGCCTAGAGCACACGGCCAAGGCCACGCAGCACATCGCTGCGATCGCTCGCATAAACAGCCGCGATAGGCCGATCTTCGCAGGCCGATCGCCTGTGAAGAACCCAATCGGTATGGCCGATTCAACGGTGGCTGGGGCTGGCGGGTGGGGCATGAAATCCATCTAGGAGACGCGTGTGGCGGCACGCCTGCTGCGTAGACGCTCTTGAGTCAGGAACCAGCATGCCACACAATGCTGCACGAGTTGCGTGCGCAGGTTCTGGCTGCAACACTCTAGAAACATGCGACTGCGTAACCCCAGAGAGATCGGCTCACTTCGACCACTTTCAAAAGCCCGTCTGCTGGATTTTTCAGATTCCAATCGCGCCGCGGCAAGCGGGGTAATCTCGCGAAATTGTGTTTTTCCCACACTCACCAGCCTCGCTCATTAGCCTTTATGACGCAGACTCAGCCAACGCCCGAGCCTCGTGCAACACCCCCCATGCCCCGCTCGAACGACGTGCAACAAGAAGAGGGCATCGCGGCAGTACTCGGCAGAATTCCTAGCGGCTTGTTCGTGATTACATGGCGAGACGACACCCGCGACCGCGGCATGCTCGCCAGCTGGGTGATGCAGGCCGGCTTTGATCCACCCTTGATTACGATTGCTGTGGCTACGTCGCGCGATCTGCTTTCCACAATCGCAGAAGGCAAGAGCTTTGTCGTGAACGTGCTGGGTGAATCGCAGCGTTCGCTCCTGGCACGGTTTGGTCGTCCGCCGGCAGTTGGGGAGGATCCATTTGTGGGTCTTGCAATCACCCGAACCGACTGCGGTGCAGCGGCCATTACGGCTGCCACCGGCTGGCTCGAATGCCGCAGGTGCGAGGCAGCAAGCGGGATGCCGACACACGGTGTTGTGGCAGTCGCCGGGGGCGACCACGCCGTTGTGCTGGCAGAGGTTCTGGCGGGCCACCGAGGTTCTCAAGAGCCGCCTCTGGTACACCTGCGTCGCAATGGGCTACGGTATTGAGCCAAGGGGACAGCACCCGTGGAAGCCCGCAGACTACGTTCCATACACACACACGACACAGAGGGCTTTGTATGATTCGCGATCGCACGCCAACAGTTACCCGCACATCTGGGTGGTGGGTTCTTGTCTCAACGTGTTGTGTGATGGCATGCCTTGTGGGCTGTGCTAAACAGTCGCCCCCGAGTGGCTCCCAGGTTGGCTTTCAGGCCGCTGGCAAGCGATTCATCTTTCTCACCAACGGCGACGATCCATTCTGGGATGCATGCAACGCGGGCCTCATTGAAGGCGCGAAGCAGCAGGGGCTCGATGCAAAGGGCATGCGCGTTGTGATGGAAAAAAATAACGGCACTGCGCAGGGGCAGATCGAAAAACTCCGGCAGTTTGCCAGTCAGTCGGACGTGGCTGGCGTGGCCATCTCCGTGATCCAAGCCGAGAACAGCGCCATCGTCGAAGAGATGAAAAATCTGGCCAGCAAGGGCGTGAAGGTGATCACGGTCGATGGCGACGTCAATCGCGAAAAGTTTCGGGATGCCCGCGCCTGGTATATCGGCACCGACAACATCGTCGCCGGCCGACTGTTGGGCGAGGCTGCTGGCAAGATCCTCAAGAACCGTGGGCAGGCTGTTGGGGGCTATGTGCAGTTTGCCGGATTTACAGACAACGATAATGCGCGGGCCAGAATGAATGGATTTAAGGAGGCGGTTGGCGCAGACTACAAGGAAATCGATCGCATGAGCGACGAGATGGATCTTTCAAAAGCCCGCGATAATGTTCGCAGTGCGCTTGTGAATCATCCCTCGGTGGTCGCCCTAGTGGGCATCTGGGCCTACGATGCACCGGCTATTGCTGAAGTGGTGCAGGAGCGGGGCGTCGGTGACCGCATGACGGTCGTCACATTCGATGCGCAGGCCGCAGCGATTGAGCACATGGCAGGCGGCAGGATCGATGCGATGGTTGTGCAAAATCCTTTTGAAATGGGGATTCAAACGGTGCGACTGCTCTGGGCCATGCACTCTGGAGACGACGCAACGGTTGGAGAGATGTTTCCTCTGGCGAGCACACCAGAAGGCGACATCTTTATCACCGGCCTGCGTTTAATCGTGCCCGACAAAGGGTCTTCCCTTACGCCGCAAGATGTGGATGAAAAAGGCATCGAGTTCATGACGCTCGCGGCTTTCCGTGAATGGCTGGCCCGCTATCGCCTGTCGAGTTCCTAAACGCTTCAGTTTCGTGATCCCGTGCACATCCCAATGTGATCGCATGCACCGTTGTGCCGAGAGCCAGTCGAATGCCCCCACATCAGGACTCTTTTCGCCAGCCTTTTCTGCTCCGCAGAAGTGAATGGGCACTCGTGTTGGCAATTGTGGTGGCCGTCGGACTGACGGCACTGCTGGACGCCAACCACAGCTACGCCACCCGGCCGCTGGAAAGCCTCCGCGACATCGCTCGCAATACGGCGCTGCTGGGCATCTTTGCGTTAGGGGCCACGGTTGTCATCATCGCAGGTGGCATCGATCTATCGGCCGGATCCATGATCGCGCTCTCGGGAACGGTCTGTGCGACAACAATGCTGGCGCTTGCGCCGGTGGAGATGATGGGTTTCAAGCCGGTCGGGCCAGCGGTGGTGGCTGTGGCCTGTGCCGCCAGTTTGCTCGCGGGATTTCTGGTCGGCACGCTCCACTCGTGGCTCATCACAGCCATTCGTCTGCCCCCATTCATTGCAACCCTCGCCACGCTGGTGGGCTTGCGGAGCTTTGCCCGCGCCCTCTGCGAAAGCGCTACATCGGCCCTCACGCCCACCAAAAGCGCGCTGGTCAATGTGGCCGATCCGCTCTTTAAAACCGTCCGCGACAACGTGTGGATTCCGGTGGCTATGTTTGGTGTGCTGGCGTGTATCACGTGGCTGATTCTCACACGCACCGTGCTTGGCCGGCACATTGGGGCATTGGGTGGCAACGAGCAGGCCGCGCGACTGGCGGGCATTCGCACCGATAATGTGAAGTGGTTTGCCTATTGTTTTGGTGCAATGACAGCGGCTCTAGCAGGACTCTTTTATGTGGCCAACGAGTCGGTGTCCGCACCGGTCAACCAAGGCCGCGGCCATGAGCTCAACGCGATTGCTGCTGCGGTGGTGGGGGGCTGCTCGCTGGCCGGCGGCGTTGGCACAGTGCCGGGGACGGTGCTGGGTGCCATCTTCTTGCGAGTGGTGATCGATGCGGTTTCCAAAATTATCAAGACCGGTGCTGATGTTTACGAAGGGCTGATTGTGGGAATTGTGGTCGTGATGGCCGTCACGTTGGGGCAGGTTGGGCAGATGGCCAAAGGCGGGCGAAAGTTGTTGCCTGGATCGCTCGGACTTTGCGCGATCCCCACGCTGGCGATCCTCTCCGGCGCAATCGTCGCCATGACGGCTGGTCCGCGGGCCGGCGCCAGCGTCGCTGGAGCATCCGTGGTGCTGCTCTGGCTGCTACGAGCGTGGGAGAATTCTCGCACGCCAGCAAGTTCGATGTGAATCACGCATCATGAATCATGACAATCATGAAGTGAAGAAAGACGCAGCCCCGCACGCCGTTTGCATGCGAGGCATCACCAAGCGGTTTCCGGGCGTTGTGGCGTTGGAGGATATGTCGCTGGACGTGCGTCCCGGGGAGTTGCACGCCATCTGCGGCGAGAACGGCGCAGGCAAGAGCACGCTCGTGAAAATTCTCTCCGGCGTGTATCAGCCCGATGGAGGCACACTTGAGATCGGCGGTGAGATGGTTCGCTTTGTCTGCACCCGCGATGCCGAACATGCCGGTGTGGCGATCATCCATCAAGAACTGGCGTTGGTGGAAGAGTTGTCTGTGGCGGCCAATGTATTTTTAGGCCGCGAAAAAAGAACAGCCTTGGGTTTGGTCGATGACCGCGCGATGGCCGCCGAGTGTGCCCAGTTGCTTGAATCGCTGGAATGCCGCATCGCCCCTGATGTCCGCACAGGTAATCTGCGAGTGGGCGACCAGCAGTTGGTCGAAATTGCCAAAGCCCTCTCGCTGCATGCGTCAATTGTGGTGATGGATGAGCCGACGAGTGCTCTGACGGAGTCTGAATCGGCTCGGCTGGAGCGTACGATTGCAAAGTTATTGGCTCGCGGCACTACGATTCTCTACATCTCGCACAAGATGGGAGAAGTTTTCAGGCTGGCCGATCGAATCACTGTGCTGCGGGATGGCCGTCACGTGCGCACAGTGAACCGCGCCGACACATCTCCGGAGGAGATCACCGGCTGGATGGTGGGCCGAAAGATCGCTGATCGTCCTGCGAGTGCGCCGCGAGTGCGCGGAAAACAACTGCTGGAGGTGCGCAACCTCTGTCTGCCGTGGCCCGAACATCCTAGGGGCTACCGGCTGTCGGATATTTCGCTCTCTCTGTGTGCCGGCGAGATTCTTGGCGTGGCAGGGCTGATGGGGGCGGGCCGCACCGAACTCTTAGAAACGCTTTTTGGTGCTGGCCAATCCAATTGGACGGGCGACATTCTGCTGGAGGGGCGGCGGGTGCGATTTTTACACCCTCGTGAAGCCTGCGATCGGCGCATCGCGATGGTGTCCGAAGACCGCAAGCGACTGGGGCTCTTTCCCGATCTGGATGTGGCGGGCAACGTGAGCGTGTGTTCGCTGCACGAGGCCTTGTACGGTGGCCTTCTCAGCCGTTCTGGCGAAGACGCGCTCGTGGCAGGTTCTGTGCGCGAGACGGGCGTCAAAACTCCCAGCCTGCATGCCCCCATTATGGGACTGTCGGGTGGCAACCAGCAGAAGTGCATCATCGGACGGTGGCTCCTCACGCGGCCAGATATTCTGCTCCTAGATGATCCCACTCGCGGCATTGATGTCGGCGCAAAGGCGGAGCTGTACACGCTCATCGATCAGCTCTGCCGAAACGGAATGGGCGTGATTCTGACGTCGAGCGAATTGCCGGAACTCCTCTCACTGGCCGACAGAATCATTGTGCTGGCCGAGGGACGGCTGACTGCGGAGTTTTCTAGAAGCGAAGCCACCGAAGCCAAGATCATGGCTGCTGCAACGGGGTAGCGACCGCACGGATTCGGCAAAAAGCAGACTGGATGGCTCTGGATGAGGACGGCGTTTGCCGTGAACTGCTGGGCGTGGTAATTTGGAGGCAGATTATGTACGCACGTTTCACCGCAGGTGTTTCGCCACGCGACGGGCAACAGGATGCTCGCGAGATGACGCGAAACCAGACGGAAGGGGACGAGGAAAAACGAGGACCAAGAGTGTTTGTGGAACAAAGCGGCGGGCCCCCGACGGAGTCGGGGCAATTGGCCGCATTGAATTCGGAGGCGGCGGTACACGCTGCCTCGCAGCCAGTAGCCCACGCGACTGGCGACCAACTCGATCAACCAGCCGGCAGCTTCCCAGAACCAGCCGGCAGCTTCCGAGAGCTAGGGCTCTCCGCCGAAACGCTGGCCGCTTGTGAACGGGCTGGCTATACGATTCCAACTCCTGTGCAAGCGGGGTTGATTCCGCGAGCGTTGGCTGGCATCGACGTGCTGGGGCAAGCCCGCACGGGCACAGGTAAAACCGCAGCTTTTGTATTGCCAATCTTAGAGCGCATGACACAGTCGCACCGCGGCGGTGGCCCGCGGGCCTTGGTGCTTGTGCCTACGCGTGAGTTGGCCGTGCAGGTGCGAGACGAATTCGAAAAGCTTGCGCACGGCTCGCGGGTGCATTGCGTCGCGGTCTACGGTGGCAAGCCCATCAAGGGGCAGATCGATAAACTCGCCAAGCACCCGGCCGTTGTGGTCGGAACGCCAGGCCGTGTTTTGGATCACATGAGCCGTGGCACGATTTCATTTGGCGAAGTCGAGATGCTGACGCTCGATGAGGCCGATCGCATGCTCGACATCGGCTTTCGCCCAGATATCGAAAAAATTCTACGACGCTGCCCCGAAAGCCGACAGACGCTTCTGCTTTCCGCAACAGTGCCGCCTCCCGTGGCGAAGTTGGCCACTCGCTACATGCGGGACCCTGAAATTCTCGACTTTTCAACGCACGAACTGGCCGTCGAGACAATCGTGCAGTTTTATTTCACAGTCGATCCGACTCGCAAGTTTGAGCTGCTCGAGCGGCTTTTGCAGCGTGAGCAGCCGAGGCAAGTGATCGTGTTCTGCCGCACAAAACGTGGCACCGACAAGATCTACGAGCGTCTGTCGCGGAAGCGTTCTGAACAGTCGAGCGAAGAAGTGGCCTGCATCCATGGCGATTTGTCGCAGAACATTCGCGATCGCGTGATGCGGCAGTTTCGCGAAGGCACTGTCAAAACCCTTGTTGCTACCGATGTGGTCGGGCGTGGCATCGACGTGTCAAGCGTGTCGCACATCATCAACTACGATATCCCGGAGTTCTGCGACGACTACGTTCATCGCGTGGGCCGCACCGGACGCATGGGGCGGGAGGGAGTGGCATACACGTTTGTGGCACCCGACGAAGGGCCGCAATTGACGCGCATCGAGATGCGAATCGAACGGCTTTTAAAGCGGGACGAGATTCCCGGATTTGAGGCATTCGACCGCCGTCCAAAGCCCGGGCCACTTCAGGTCAAGATCGGCTTGGATGGCAGCACCAGCGGTGGAGAGGCAGGACAGGATGCCGCAGCAGCAGAGCCTGCGCCGCCGAAGCCACCATCCTCGGCATCGCTTTTGGGAAAGGGCCGCACTCCCAAGCGATTTCGACGCGCCCTCTAGAATCGCCCTCTTGCTGTGACACTCAGCCACGTACCAGAGCGGTGAACACAAACGGTGAAAACCAGCCGCGACACCTCCCGCTGGCGATGCCATCATGAAAGACACCGAACACCAAAGGCAAGCTGTGCCCGAGCCCACGGAAAGGGCCTCGGCGAAACGGCTCAAACAGCAACTCGAAAGCCTTTTGGAGGCGGGTGTCTTGGATCTGCCACGCTCCAAGAAAAAGCAGTCAGCCTCAGTCAGGCGGCCGCAGCCCGCAAGCAAGACCGGCGCATCAGGCAAAGTTTCCGGGCAGACGCTCGAAGTACTTCAGGAGGAAGTAGCCACCTGCCGTCGCTGTGAATCGCTTGCGTGCAGTCGTACGCAGACGGTGTTTGGAGTGGGACCGACCAATGCCAGGCTCTGTTTGCTAGGGGAGGCGCCCGGGGCTGACGAAGACGCCTGTGGCATTCCGTTTGTGGGCCGTGCCGGGCAGTTGCTCACAAAAATCATCGAAGCCTGCACGCTCTCTCGAGACGAGATTTACATTCTCAACGTCCTCAAGTGCCGGCCACCGGAGAACCGCCCGCCGCTCCCCGAGGAGGTGGCAAACTGCCGAAGCTATTTCGAACAGCAGCTTGAGATCATCTCGCCAGAATTTATCTGTTGCCTTGGTACAACCGCATCGCAGGCATTGCTTCAAACAACGGAGACGATTGGTCTGCTGCGAGGACGGTGGTTTTCGCACGGCTCTGCGCAGGTATTATGTACGTATCACCCGTCGTACCTGCTCCGCAATCCGTCCGCCAAGCGGCACGTGTGGGACGACATGAAACTCCTGCTAGCGCGGATGGGCATCCCCCTTGCAGCTGGCAACCCACCCTGAAAAAGAGCCTCATCTGTGTGCGGACACGGATTTTCTCAAGGAAACGGTTGTAACGATCCGAAAACATGTGTGGGTCGTGGGGGAGGGGAGCAGCCGCTGCTCTAGTTGATGAATACCGTCGGATTCGACGCGGGATTGGGGCCCGCGTCGAAGGGGCGACAGGATCGAAGGGTGAGAGGATGGCGCGTCGAATAAGTAGCACAGCAGTTCCACGATGGACGCTCGTGCTGGCCGCTGGCCTGCTGTGCGGTGCTGGCTCGGGTTGCACGATGTGCCCCAATCCATTTGATTACTCAGGGCCTGTGCCAAACGGTTCGGCGCCGCACAACGATTTTGCCGCTCGCAGCAACGGCATTCTGCCACTCCGGGCTTCGCCCCAGCCGTGGCCGCCGATTGTGCAGGCAGTTCCCAAGGGTGTGCCAACGCCCGCAGACGAAGAAATAATTTCGGATGCAAAAGCCCCGGCTGAAGCGTCTCCCGAGATGGCTTCTCAGTCGCCAGCCGCAGACCAAAACGTCTTGCAGTAAGCACGCGAGCAATCGTTTGATCGGCTCAGGCAGAATGATCGCTGGGTTCGGGAATCCATCCGTCTGGCACGACGGCATCCTTGGGCACAACGGCGATCCTGTCTCGTACCGTGAAGCGATCGCTGTCGCCTGTATCCTCCCAGCCGTGGTCATTCACGATCCGTGCGCGTCGGCCGATCCGCACATTTTTATCAACGATGGCCCCTTCCACGATCGTGCCCTCGCCGATGCCCATGGCCGGAATGCCACGGGCAGCATTGGTGGCCATGTCCTCGGTCGTTTCGTAGAAGTCGTTGCCTAGGATGACCGAATTGCGAATCACGACATTGCGGCCAATGCGACACCGCAAACCAATCACGCTGTTTTCGATCACGGCCCCATGCTCCACCAGACACCCGTCCGACAGGAGGCTCGAACGGATGCTCGCCCCGTCAATCCGGGATGGCGGTAGGAATCGGCCTCGCGAATAGATCGGTGCCTCCGCGTTGGCTAGTTCAAAAGGCGGCGAGTGGCTGGCAAGGTCGAGGTTGCACTGAAAGTAAGAACGGATCGTACCGATGTCTTCCCAGTAGCCGTCAAACGGATGGAGATAAACTTTTTTTGCCCGGATTGCCGCGGGAAATACTTCGCGGCCAAAGTCTTGGTAGTCCGTCTTTGCGAGCAGATCGAGCAGGCAATCCCGGTCGAAGAGATAGATTCCCATGCTGGCCATCAGGTCGCGGCCCTTGGCATCGATGCCCTGCCGTTGGATCCAAGCTGGATCGGTGCGCACCAGATCCAGTTCCGCTTTCGTCTGAGGCTTTTCAAGGAAGCCTTCTACGCGTCCCTCGCCGTCCACTCGCATCACACCGAGTGCTGAGGCCGCCTCCTCGTGTACAGGAATCCCTGCGATTGTCACATCGGCCTTACGGTTCATGTGAGTGGCCAGCATATCGGCATAGTTCATTCGGTAGAGTTGATCGCCCGAAAGGATGAGCACGTGCCGGATGTCGGCGTGTTGGAGGGAGCGGATATTTTGCCGCACAGCGTCGGCTGTACCTTGATACCACCCGGCGTTGTCGAGGGTTTGCTGGGCGGCCAGGATCTCCACAAAGCCACCGCTAAAAGGGTCGAACGTGTAGGTGCGTCGGATGTGGCGATGCAGGCTCACCGAGTTGAACTGCGTGAGAACGTAGATTCGCTGCACGCCGCTGTTGATGCAGTTGGAGAGCGGCACATCGATGATTCGATATTTGCCAGCAAGAGGTACGGCTGGCTTCGAGCGATCGCGGGTGAGTGGGTAAAGCCGTGAGCCTCGGCCGCCGCCAAGTACGAGAGCCAGAACACGCTGCACGCTCATAGGGAATTCTCCAAGGTCGACTTGTGGGTGCGGATTGTATCCCGACTAACCCTTGACCACAAAATTCACGAGTCGGCCTGGCACTGTAATGATCTTGACGATTTGTTTACCAGCCAAGAATTCGGCTACCTTCGGATCGGCGGCGGCAGCGGCTTCCAGCGTGCGGGCATCCGCATCGGCGGCTACCGTCACGCGGCCCCGCAACTTTCCCTGAACTTGTACGGGGATTTCGAGGGTGTCGTCCCGTAGCCATTGTTCGTCCACGGCAGGCCACGCTGCCAGCGACACAGGTGCCGGCCGCCCCAGAATTTCCCAGAGTTCCTCGGCCAGATGTGGGGCAAAGGGGGAAAGCACGGTGACAAATGGCTCGAGGATGGCTCGGGGGCGGCGTTCCAGCGGCGTGCAAAAGTTGACAAACTCCATCATCCTTGCGATCGCCGTATTGAATGAAAGTTCTCTGATATCGCTTGTCACTTTGGCGATCATGCGATGCAGTTCTCGCATTTGCTCGTCTGTCGGAACATCATCGACCACGCTGTCAGCCAGCGTGATTGCATCGGCGCGATCATCCACAACGAGCCGCCACGCGCGATCTAAAAACCCTCGTACGCCTCCTACGCCGGTTGTGCTCCAGGGCTTCGTTGCTTCCAGCGGCCCCATGAACATCTCGTAGAGACGCAGGGAGTCGGCGCCGAATTCCTGAACGATCTGGTCGGGGTTGACAACGTTTCCGCGGCTTTTTGACATCTTGTGCGCCCGGCTCTCGACCCGAATGCGAGGGGCATCTCGCAACACAAAGTGCTCGGCCTGTTTCTCCACTTGATCGGCTGGCAGTCGCACAGGCGTGCTGGTGTCGCTGCGCTGTTCGGCCGACACCCAGCCACCCGAGGCCTGGCGGTAGCCGGTGAACTCCACTTCCCCGAGGATCATGCCCTGATTCACGAGTTTGCCAAACGGCTCTGGCTGCGATACATGCCCGCGATCGAAGAGCACCTTGTGCCAGAAGCGGCTATAGAGCAGGTGGAGTACAGCGTGTTCAGCGCCGCCGACGTAGAGATCCACGGGCATCCACGCCCGCTCCACCTCCGGATCGACCAAGCGTTGCGTGTTCGTGGGATCTAGGAATCGGAGGAAATACCAGCACGATCCTGCCCACTGCGGCATCGTGTTTGTTTCGCGTCGGTAGCGTTTGCCGTCGCGGGTGACCAACAGCCAGTCATCGCCAGCGCGGCAGAGCGGCGGCTCAAACGTGCCTCCGGGACGAAAGTCGGTGAGTTCGGGCAGTTTGACCGGGAGTTCGCTTGCCTCGACGGCGCGAATCGCTCCGGTGGGCTGGCCATTGGAATCCAGTTCGTGAAGGATTGGAAACGGCTCGCCCCAAAACCGCTGCCGGCTGAAGAGCCAGTCTCGCAGTTTGTAGTTGACTGCGGAGCAACCCAGGCCTGCGGCCCCAAGGTCATGCGACACCCGCTCGATAAACAGAGGCGTTTCGAGGCCTGTATAGGGGCCTGAGGCAATGCTGCGGCCGTGGCCTGTAAAAAGTTTTTGTGGTTGGCGTGGAGCCTGTGTTACGGCCGTATGCGGCTCAAGAGGCTCCACAACCGTGAGCGTTTCAAGCCCAAAGGCCTCAGCAAATTCAGCATCCCGCTGGTCGTGGGCTGGCACGGCCATGATCGCACCTGTGCCGTAGGTGGCTAGTACATAGTCGGCCACCCACACAGGAATCGGCTTGCCTGTCAGTGGATGGATACAGGACGAGCCAGTGAACACCCCCGTTTTTTCGGGGGCCAGATCGGTGCGATCCAGATCGCTCTTTCGCGAGGCGGCCTCGCAGTACACGCGGATCGCTTCTGCCTTGCTAGGGGCTGTGAGTTGCTCCAGAAGCGGGTGTTCCGGGGCGACAACGAGATAGGTCACTCCGTAGAGCGTGTCGGGCCGTGTCGTGTAGATCCGCAGGCTATCGGTGGGCGATTCGGCAGGCAAGCCACCACTCAAGCGAGCCGATTTCCAAACTAAAAATGCGTCTGCGAGGGATGTGCCATCCTTTGCATGGCCGTGTCCGACAATATAAAAATCAACTTCCGCCCCCGTGCTTCTGCCGATCCAATCGCACTGCAGTTTCTTGATGCTAGCCGGCCAGTTGAGGCCGTCGAGTTCTCGCTCCAGCCGATCGGCATAGGCGGTGATCCGCAGCATCCACTGCCGCAGCGGGATGCGCACCACTGGATGGCTGCCGCGTTCGCTCACGCCGCCGATCACTTCCTCATTGGCCAGCACGGTGCCTAGGGCCGGGCACCAGTTCACAGGGGCTTCCGACTGGTAGGCCAAACGATGAGAATCGCGGTAGCTTGCCACTGCCGCTTCGCCCTGTTGCAAGCAGTCATCTGGAATCGGAAGCTCGGCAATCGGACGGCCTCGCTGCGCCGCCGCGTCAAACCAGGTATCGAAGAGCACCAGAAAAATCCATTGCGTCCACCGGACGTATTCTGGGTCGGTTGTGGCCAGTTCGCGGCTCCAGTCGTAGCTGAAGCCGAGCATCTTGAGCTGCCGCCGGAAGGTGTCGATATTTCGCTGGGTGCTTTCGCGGGGTGGCGTTCCGGTGCGAATCGCATGTTCCTCTGCCGGCAGGCCGAAGGCATCAAACCCCATCGGGTGCATCACACTGGTGCCCTGCATCCGCTCAAATCGCGACACGATATCGGTGGCGGTGTAGCCCTCCGGATGGCCAACGTGTAGGCCGTCGCCGCTGGGGTAGGGGAACATATCGAGCACATAGGCCTTGCGAGCCCCGGGCAGCCTGGGCGTGGCAAATGTGCTGTGCGATTCCCACCACGCCTGCCACTTCGGTTCAATTCTCGAGGGCTGGTATCGGGGCATCTGATTCTGTGTGGGCTTCTATGCTATTTTGGTCTGGATGCCGCTGGTGGATTGAAGCGATGATTCTAATCCGTGGTCGCCAACGAGCAACGAGCCCTCGTTCAACCCCCGCAGCGAGCGTACAAACCTATGACAGTGCCACCCGACACAGGGGAAACACCATCCAGCACCGGCATGGTGTTGCAGCGGCAGATGCTCCGAGCCTGCCGCAACGCCGCCAGTCGGCTGAAGGTTGCCGACTCTCTGGGCACTCGCTTGACGGGCCGCGAATTGCTCACGCGGATTATGGCCGCACGCAGCGTGCTTCAGCGAGTGCTTGCGCCCGACGAAAAAATGGTGGGCGTGATGTTGCCGCCGACGGTGGGTGGCGTGATCGTGAATGCAGCGCTGGCGATCTCTGGTCGCGTTGCCGTGAACCTCAACTACACCAGTAGCCAAGCGATCCTCGACACGTGCATCGAGCGGGCAGGACTGCGGCACGTGATCTCAAGCCCCGTGTTTCTGGCTCGGGTGAAGTTGGATGTTGGCTCACGCTTGCTCGACGCCGGTGATATGCGAAAGCAACTCACAGCCTTCGACAAGATGATGGCTTTTGTACACGCCACCATCACCCCCATCCCGCTCTTGGAAAAACTCCTTCACCTCGATGCGATTCGCCCCAGCGATGTGCTGACGGTGATCTTTACGTCTGGATCTACGGGCGATCCCAAGGGGGTCGTGCTGTCGGTGGAGAACGTCGGCTCCAACGTGCGGGCCATCAATCACTTTCTTCATCTTTCCAGCGGCGACGTGGCACTTGGAGTGCTGCCGTTCTTTCACTCCTACGGCTACACCACGACGCTCTGGACGCCGCTGACGCTTGAGCCCGCAGTGGTGTATCACACCAACCCGCTGGACGCGCAGGCCGTCGGCAAACTGGCCCGCGAATTCCATGCCACGATTCTGATGGCCACCCCCACGTTTCTTCGCACCTACCTCCGCCGCACGCCCGCCGAGGATTTTTCGACGCTGGAGGTGGTCTTTGGGTCGGCCGAAAAACTCCCAAAGGATCTTTCGGATGCGTTTGAAAAACAGTTCGGAGTGCGGCCGTGGGAGGCCT
This sequence comes from uncultured Planctomycetaceae bacterium, assembly GCA_903877395.1. GTDB lineage: Bacteria > Planctomycetota > Planctomycetia > Pirellulales > UBA1268 > BAIKAL-G1-2R. Next base: position 1,940 of record CAIRDU010000281.1, on the reverse strand, counting down.
ATGGCTCAACGGAAATGTCACCGCTTGTGGCGGTCAATGTGCCGCCCTCGCGGCATGTGCCCGGGCAGGCGCCCAGTGCTCGTGAGGGCACTGTCGGCAAGCCGATCCTAGGCTGCATCGCCAGAATCACCCACCTCGAAACGCTGCAAGAGCAACCCATTGGGCAGGAAGGAATGCTGTGGATCAGCGGGCCCAACGTGATGCAAGGCTATCTCAATCGGCCCGATCTGACCGCGAACGTAGTGCACGATGGTTGGTATTGCACGGGCGACATTGCCAAGCTGGATGCGGATGGTTTTCTCACAATCACAGGTCGCCAGAGCCGGTTCTCAAAGATCGGCGGCGAGATGGTGCCCCATCTTTCGCTGGAGGAAGCGTTGAACGCTGAACTCGGCGCGACAGACGGGGCGTTGCTCGCCGTGGTCACAGCTGTGCCCGATGTAAAAAAGGGCGAACGGCTGGTAGTGTTTCATTTGCCCACGGCTCACGACCCGCACGAAATCTGTCGGAGTCTGGGCAAACGAGGCCTGCCCAATCTTTGGATTCCATCCCCGGACAGTTTTGTGGAGATTGCTGCAGTGCCTGTATTGGGCTCGGGTAAGCTCGACTTGCAAAGGTTGTCGGCCATGGCCCACGAGCGGTTTGGTATGGGGTCTGCACCGTGACAACGCCTTCTTGCGACAGCAACTCCGCAGCATCAGGCAGCAGCAATGCGTCGGAGGGCGTGCAAAGCGATGGAGACAGGCTTCGCGTGAGTGTGGTGCTGGGGCCATGCGACGCGATGCGGGCTGAGTTATTTGTGCGAGTGGACGCGTGCGTGGAAGGCGACTGCGAACCGTTTCGCCTCACCGGCACATTAGTGGGGCCGCGGAGCAGCATTGCAACAACGCTGCCCGCCACTGTCCGGCTGGTCGGTATGCCAGCAGCGGTCGGAGTTGACGCATCCAGATTCCCGCGGCCTGCGGGCGAGGCTCTGGCCAAGGCGATTTTCACAGAGCCTTCGTTCTGGACGCCAGAGTTGCCGAATCTCTATCAACTGGATGCCGAGGTGCTGTGTGGTGATCATGTGATCGCATCATGCCATCGGTTGCTGGGTCTGCGCAGGTTGGGTGTGCGAGGTCGGTCGTTCTGGCTGGATGGCAGGCGATGGGTGCCGCGGGGTATCTCTTGCCAAGCAGCGTCAGGTGGTGCTGTGCTGCGGGATGGCAAATCGCTGCGAGAGGCGGCCGTTGCGGCGGTCGTTGTCGATCCGGAGGAGGGCATGTGCCAGCAGGCCGATCGGGAGGGTGTGGCGATTGTTGCTTTGCTGGGCGATGCTGCAAGGCAACCCTTGGATCGCAATCGCTTGGCAGCGAACATCGTCGGCCTCGCGATGCATCCATCGGCCGTCTTGGCCGTAGTGCCGCGAGAGGCCAGTCGCGAGCAGGCCTCGGAGATTGCTGAGGCCGCCCGCGGCCTCAAAGGCACGATGCTTTTGGGGCACGCAGTGAGCGGCTTGCTGCCGCCGCCCCAGACGATGATCTTGGGTGTGGATTATCTTGTGGTCGCATTGCAGGCCGGTGAGGTGCCGCATCCGGCATGGCGTCGCGATGCTCCGCCTGTGCCGTTGGTAGCATGGCGTGAGTCGGCCCTCGTGACAGGCATGGCAGGCATGGCAGGCGCGGCTGGCGGTCTGCGGGATGCGTGCGATGGATTGCAGGCCTCGCTGGCTGCGTGGGGCACATCAGACGGCACCCGGCAACTCCCATGGGACTGGGCCGGGTATCTGGCTTCATAATTTTTGTGCGTGAGTGCACGCACGTTCCTCGCCGGGCGCAGCAGAGCATTGACACTCGTACGCGACGAACCGGGGCTGCCCGCGTGCTCTCGCCGGACGTTCACGTCGGCCCCCTGGGCCTCCGTTCACTGCGTGTCCGCTACGCTTTCGCCATCCATGGCTC
>CAIRDU010000280.1 GCA_903877395.1 uncultured Planctomycetaceae bacterium | reverse complement strand
TTGCCTATCGAAAGAGCGGGGCCGCCGCTCTCCTTTGCCTTGGCGATGGCTTCCTCCTGCGCGATCTTGGCCACTTTCAAAATCGCCGCATGCCCTTTTGGACCACCCAGAATTTGCGGTAACTGCTGAATCGCGCCAAACGCAATGCCGTAACTGGCCGCAAAGACAAGCGTGGTTAGGATTGTCGTGCGAACCAACGCCGGACTGAACAGTTCGCGTATGCTCGGCCGCTTGAGCGTGCCTGCGGCCTTCTTCTCCGCCCACACAGGGCTCTCTGGCAAAAATGGCCGGATCATAATCAGCGGCAACGCTGGGATCACACCGGAGATAAGCGTGTATCGCCAGGCTTCGTGATCGCCTTGGATCGCTGGCAACATATCGGCGCACCTCGCAGCCATGACATTCGCCGCACCGACGAGCAGGCCGCCCAGCGAGGAAAACGCTTGCGTCCAGCCCAAGGCCCGTTCTCGCTGCTCGCGGTCTGGAAAAAGCTCTGCCAACCATGCCACGGCCGCCACAAACTCCACGCAAACACCCACAAAAACAAGGCAGCGAAAGAAGAGCAACTGCGGCAAAGTAGTGGCGAATCCAGCTGCCATTGCCGCGATCGCGTAGAGCAGAATACTGAACGTGAGCACGCGGCGTCGGCCCAACAAGTCGGTCAGATAGCCACCCAGTAGGCCAAACACACCGCCGGCGATAGCTGGCACGAAGAACAGCGTTCGGGCCCATCCCACGTAACTGGTACCGCCGGGGCTCCAGAGCGCCATTGCATCAGCCGGTGCCATGCCCCCCTGCACGAGGCTTTCCACGATCGGTTTGCTGAGGTTGGCAATAGCCGGCTTGATGATCAGCGGCAGCATGAGCAGTTCGTAGATATCAAAGGCAAAGCCGATGGCTGCAATGCCGCACACGAGCCAACCTGTGGCGGATAACCGGCCGGCAGATGACTCGCCGGCCGTGCCAGCGGATGCAGTGCGAGGCGTGCCCATGCCAGAGTGGCCCCTACAAGTTCAGAAGAATTCAAAACGATTGCCGATAGGCTTCACAGCCTATCGGCAATGCGGTGCGCGGCAATGGGGTGGCCTCAGACAACGTCCACTGGGACCTCTTCTGAATCATGTCCGGATCATGTCCGGATCCAGCCTCACTCATGGACCGATTGAAGCTGGATTCTTGGCCAAGAAGTCGCGGGGTCCACGGGTTGTGTAGTAAGGATAGGCGACAGCGCCTGTGGGTGGACCAGCAGGACCCGTTTGGCCGTAATCCGAAGCGGCCAGAGCAGCTTTTTCCTCAGGTGTGAGCCGATGCTTGGCCAGACCGCCGTACTTACCCTGATGGCGACACTTCGGGCCTCCATCGCAAACGCCAGCCGGACAGGCCCCTTCGGCACATGCGCCCTGCTCGCACGCCCCCGGTTGGCAACCGTCTTGACATGCCCCGTCCTGGCAGCGGCCACCAGCATGACCGGCTTGGTGGGCGTACGGTCCGTCAAAATTAGCCAGAAAGAGTCGATCGATAATTGAACATCCGCCCGACATTCCGATCGCCGCAATCACGACAAGCAGCCCGCACGTGCGTTTCATGGCACAGTCCCCTGGAGTTCCACCGGCCTCTGGGTAGCCGGAACAAATCGGCGGGCACATCACCACGCCAAGACAGGGCCGCGTTGCCACGCAGCCACCTATCCAAGGAAAGGTATCGGTCGATCCGGTCGCACGGGTTGAGAAAACTCTGAGGGCGAGTTGTCGTCGATGGCGAATTGTCAAAGGCGTTCGCTGATTTTTTACACGGACTGACAAACTGGGCAAGACGGGCAGTACGCTGTCGATTTGGATCAGCATTCCGAACAGCCAGTGTGTACGCCGACGCGAGCAGCGCTCGTGAGTGGTCAATATCCTAGGTGCTTCGGGCCCTCAGGCGCTTGCACCGAGTAATCTGTGTGCAATGTCCTTGGGAACTGTGACGATGGCGTCGACCAATGGACCATGCTGACCGGTGCTGCGACTGATTCATTCCCCCATGCCATTCCCATCGCCACCAAAGGCGGGCATTCTATTCGTTCTGGAGACTGATTCTCCCTAGAAAAGGCAGGGCTCAACTCTTTAACATCGGCAATGATCCGCATGAGCAGTCTGACGTGGTAGACAACATGCCCGACATCGCGACAGATCTTTGCAACCGCTTGGCGGCACATCAGCCGTTGAACCGTCCCACAACCAGCGAGATATTCTGGCCGCCAAACCCAAAGCTGTTGGAAACCGCCCGATCGAACTTCGCCTCGCGAGCCTTGTTGGGCACGTAGTCGAGGTCGCAGTCGGGGTCGGGCTCTTCGTAGTTAATCGTCGGGGGCAGCACGCCATCCCGAATCGCTAGCAGGCACACAATGAGCTCAGTGGCGCCTGCGGCAGCGATGAGATGCCCCATCATGCTCTTCGTGCTCGAGACAGGAATCTTGTAGGCTTGCGGGCCGAAGACATGCTTGATGGCCAGCGTTTCAACGCGGTCGTTCACGCTGGTGCTCGTGCCGTGGGCGTTGATATAGCCAATGTCATTCAGCCCAACACCGGCATCCGCGAGAGCAAGCTTGATACACGAGGAGGCACCACGTCCATCGGGATGCGTGTCGGTGATGCGATAGGCATCGGCGGTCGATCCGTAGCCGATCAATTCGCCGTGAATTTTTGCGCCTCGCTTCTTGGCGTGCTCAAGTTCTTCCAGCACGACCATCGCGGCCCCTTCGCCAATCACAAACCCATCCCGATCGCGATCAAATGGCCGACTGGCCCGAGTGGGCTCGTCGTTGCGAGTGGACAGAGCCGTCAATAAATTAAATCCCGTCACGCCGAAAGGATGAATCATGCTGTGCGTCCCACCAGAGAGCATCACATCGGCGTCGCCACGACGCACCAGTTCAGTCGCCTCACCGATCGCCTGGCTCGAAGCGGCACAGGCCGTGAGGCAATTGAAGTTTGGCCCCTGGGCATCGAACATGCCCGCTAAATGACCCGCCGGCATGTTGGGCTCTTGTTCTACCTCCGAAAGTGGATGGAGCGTTTCGAGTCCGAGCTTTGTGAATTTTGCGACATCCAGCGTCTCGCCTTCGATCGCTGCCATCATCATGCTGGTAAACGAATCAAAGTCTTGCTGCCCCTCGCCACTGCCCAGATACACGCCCAACCGCGTGGGATCGGCAAGTCCCTTTGCGAGGCCAGCGTCTCGCATTGCCTGCAAGGCTGCACCCGCTGCAAACCGCGTGTGTCGGCCGCAGAAATGCCACAGTTTTTCACTCTCTCCCTCGTCGGCAATGCTCCAGTTTCGCACCTCGGCAGAGATCTTCGTCGGAAACCGTGACGCATCGAACACGGTTGTCATGCCAACGCCCGAAGCGCCCGCCATGAGATTTTTCCAAAGCTGCTCTACGCGCACTCCCAGCGGGGTGATGCACCCCATTCCCGTGATAACAACTCTACGTCTGCCGGCCACCATCATCCTCTCCTCTCTCGATTACCAGTCTGGTCGCACGAGCGGTTGCCCCGCTTCGTCACGGCCAATGTCGTAGATGTGCATGTGATCCAGCCACACGAGCAGTTCATCTGGTTCGAACAACTTCGGAACCCCCTCGCCGGGTTCGAGATGGGCGAAGAAAAGCTCGGCCTCTCCCTGCAGTTTGTCGCTCACTTTACTGGTGACACGAGCCAGCGAACCAGACGGCTTGAGATCCAGAATCTCGGCATGAAAATAAATCGAATCGCCTGGAACAGCATCGAAATGGAAATCGGCGTTGGCGACCTTGGCTAAGACAACCCGGCGGTTGTATTCGATTGCATCAGCCACAAGCAGGCCCGCTGTTTGCGCCATCCCCTCCACGATCAGGGAATTTGGCATCAGCGCAGCACCCGGGAAATGATCGTGCATGTGCTCTTCGGCAAGTGAAACATTCTTCACGGCCGTGGCATGTTTGGCACGCACGAATTCGTCGAAACGATCAATCCAAAACCAGCGCATTGCACGCTTCCGGCAAAGCCGTCCATGTGGAAAAAAGGATGAAAACCCAGTCAGGCAGTCAGTTTGCTCTGCACGTAGCGAACCATATCTTCGACCGTGAGCGTGTTGCCAAAATTCTGCACGCTCGGATTGGCCTCGAACTTTGTTAGGTCGGCAAACGGCATTCGCGACTTGAGCGCAGTAATTCCAGCGGCGTTGACTTTACCGTTGGTGACATACTCGGAACTGGAAAGCACGTCCTCGGGAAAGAGTTCGCCTCGCGGAATTTTAATGCCAAATGATTTTTCGAGGCGAAAGACGATGTCCAGGAAATCGATTGACTCGGCTCCCAGATCACCCACCATGCTGGCTGCAGGGATCACATCAACCTCATCAACACCGAGAGCGTCCACAAGGGCGGTTTTGACTTTTTCGAATATTTCATCGCGCGTGGGCATCGACTTGGCACCTTTAAATAACGAGGAATGGGAACGACTTCTCCAGTCGCACGTTGTAGTGTCGGCGTGCCCACATGGGAACCCGAAACCTTTTTTTCATTCGCTGTCGTGGAAAAAACGCAAAAAAAGGCCGCGAACGGCCTGCGAGTCGCCGCTTTGGGCGGGCCAAACAGCCAAGGCCCAAGGGTCTCAGCGGGTGCCCTCGCGGGCTTTCTGGACGGGTTCGGCAGTTATCGAGAGAGCGTCGCTTCTCCAGCGGCGGGCAGTGTTGGCACTTCTCGCACTGGCGGGCGAGCACCATAGACAACGTGCCGCAGAGCCCCGTTGACTCGGCCGGCCGGATGAAGAATTGCCCAGAGTTTCCGCATCTCGGCTCGCACTCTGGCGTCGACGGCATCTCCGTAGGGCATGCGATCGGCAAGGTTGTAGCGTTCGAGCACCAACCGGGCGGTCAGGCTGGTGCGGCCCTCCACCGTACCGCTGGCCTTCACCTTTGTTCTTGTTTCATCCTGATCGATCACCTCAGCGGTCACCGTGAGTACTTGCCCTGGCTGAACAAAATCGCCGTACTTCACATTTTTTGCCGTTCGGAGTACGACAATGCTGTGGGCAAAATCCTCTCCCAGCCGGATCGCCCATGCGGCCGCCTGCGTCATTGACTCCAGCATCAGCACCCCCGGCATCACCGGAAAGTGCGGAAAGTGGTCGGCTAGATATTCTTCCGACAGCGAAAGCGTTTTGATAGCAGTGATGCTTTTGCCGGGTTCAATGGCAACGACGCGATCGAGGAGTGTAAAACGCATGAGATTTCCATATCTGCCAGAGTGGGTGCGTTGCGTGGTTCAGGCGTGATAAGCCGGCAGTATAAGGAATTCAGTTCGCCTCACAAGCATCAAAAAGCTTTCTGCACCAGCTTCTGATCTCATTTCTGTTCAGGAGCCGATAGGATCGCTGTAACCCAGACAGTTTTGCATGAGTCCAAGCGTTTTTTCTGAACTCACAATTCGAGCTTCTGTGGCATTCAAAACATCCCGACAAACGAGCCTGACAAACCACTCGCTGGTGGCTAGTCTGCTCACGCTCTGCAATAAAGAAGCCGGCGATCGTTCTGTAATGGATTGAATTCTCCCGAGATCCCCGCATGGCGATCCTGCTCCAACCTATTGATGACCACGGGACCACAGCTCTTTCGATTGATCTCAGCGGCATCACGCCCGATCGCATGGCAGGTCTTTCGCTGGAGACGATCCGCCGGCTTCGTGTGCAGGCCGATGGAACTGCCTGCGAACTAGGGATGCTCTTTCGCATGCGTGGAGATGCCTCAGACCAACGAATGGAGTGCATCGGTGACTTCTCGCGAGTGCACTGGCTGGGGGCGAGGATGTCGAGCGGCACTCTCAGCGTCTCGGGCAACGTGGGACGGCATGCGGGTGCTGGCTTGTCTGGTGGCACGCTCAAGATCGCAGGCAATGCGGGTGATTGGCTGGCGGCAGAGATGTCCGGCGGCACGGTACACGTCGGCGGCTCAGCTGGGGACAATGCGGCTGGAGCATTGCCCGGGAGCCAAAGAGGCCTGCGAGGCGGCATGGTTGTGATTGCCAGAGACACCGGCTGCTTGGCTGGAGCGCGGATGCAACGCGGGTTTGTAGCGATTGGGGGCGGCTGTGGCGAGGCCGCTGCCTTTGAAATGCGGGCCGGAACTCTGCTCGTGGGTGGCCACGTAGGTCAGCGGGCCGGCATGGGCATGCGGCGCGGAACGCTCATTGCCAGTCAAGCAGCGACCGCTGAGTTGGCTTATGTACCGCCCCCAACCTTCCAACGGGGCGGCGTGTGGTCACCACCATTCATGCATCTCTTGGCGCAGCGACTTCTGCAGGTGGGCTTTCCCCCGTGGGCCGAGGGCGCCACAGGCCCCCTGCTCGACGGCGTCTGGCAGCAGTGGCACGGCGACATGCTCACCGGTGGCCGCGGAGAAATTTTCCATCGCCCCGCATTCGCTACAAATGGGGGTTGATTGATAAAGGCTCTCGATTCATCAACGCACATTGCGGGCGTTCACTGAGTCGAGTCGGCTGGGCATGGTCGAAAATACGGCTTTTTTTGACCCCGCTTCCGCCGACGCCATGTTTCGGCTACTCTTTGCCGCTTCCAGTCGATTGGTGCCTCCGATACGTTTTTTGCGAAAAATCCTGTATGCCCACGATCAGCCAACTCGTTCACAACCGCCGCCGGCCGAAGCGGAAATTTTCTAAGTCACCCGTGCTCGACCGTTGCCCGCAGAAGCGAGGCGTGTGCTTGCAAGTGCGGACAATGACGCCCAAAAAGCCGAATTCGGCTCTGCGCAAGATCGCTCGTGTGCGTCTGTCCAATCAAAAAGAAGTCACTGTTTATATTCCTGGTGAAGGCCACAACCTACAGGAACATTCGATCGTGCTCGTGCGTGGCGGTCGTGTTCGCGACTTGCCTGGCGTGCGATATCACATTGTCCGCGGTGCCCTCGACACGCTCGGCGTGCAGGGTCGCAAGCAGTCCCGCAGTTTGTACGGGGCGAAAAAGGGTTAAACGAATATGGGAAAAATTACGGCCAGCCGTGAACAACTCCGCCCGGACCCACGGTATGGGTCTCTTATGGCGAGTAAGTTCGTCAACTGTCTGATG
>CAIRDU010000279.1 GCA_903877395.1 uncultured Planctomycetaceae bacterium | reverse complement strand
TTGAACTCTCGCCGCTGACGGGCCGCATGCACCAACTGCGAGTGCAGGCGGCCTCCCGTGGGATGCCTGTTGCAGGTGATTGTCTCTACAGTACCGGAGACGGCTGCGGGTCTGTTGACGAGCAGCGACAGCAGCCAATAGCTCTGCATGCATTGAGCATCCAGTTTGCGGATCCCGACACCGATGAAACGATGACCGTGGCATCTCCACTGCCCGATTTCTGGCCAGAGGGCGTTGGTGCGCTGGGGGTACGGGTGGGGCCTACGGAGTTGCGAGCCATCCAGCATGAATGAGCCATCGTTCTATCCACGGTTGCGTCCATGGATTCCATGTCGGATAGGCCACCGATACAACCGAAAGGCCGAGGAGTACAAGTGCCAGCCCACGGCCGATGCGGCTGGCAGACAGACGGTCGGCGGCTGGCACGGCCGCAGCTGCCCAGAGCGGAGCCAGCCAAAAGACCCAGCGAAAACCGCTCGTCATTCCGCCGTAGTTTCTGTCCAGTTGTGGCCTCGAAAGATAAAAGAGAATCACAACAGCCGACACGATTGCAATCGCCATTGCGATCTCACGCTCACCAGCCCTTGCGTACCGGCGGCGCATGGAAGCGAGTAGACAAAGGCCCGGAATCACGAGCAGCCAAGCTGGCGTGAGCGAGACGATTCCATGATGGCCGGCCAGTGTGTGCCAGGCATAGGTTGCGAGGGACGGCTCGCCCCGATCGATGCCTTTTGGGTTTCGCCAGTAGCTCGTCAGGACTCGGCCGTTGGAGAGTGTCAAAGAGTAGTCGTACCAGTTGGCCGAATGACTCGCAGGAGTTCCTGTCGGAGTTTCGGCAGGAACGATCACTACAGCGCGATGGGCATAGGGAGGAAACAGGCTGCCATGGGCCAGCCAGTTAGTGCCTAGGGCCGAGGCCGCAACGAGCATCGCCGCCGGGCAAGAGGCCAGCAGGGTGCGTCGCAGATCGCTGGTAGCCAGCAGAGCCAGCACGGCTACGCACCATGCCAATGCAGGGAGTTCGGCTGCTGCTGCCAATCCAGCACAGAGCCCAGCCAATCCAAAGGCCCACCAACTTCGCAGGCCATCGCAACGGATTCGATAGAGCAGCCACGCGCTGGCTGCGGTACACGACGCGGCCGGTACGTGGTTCGTGAGTACAACAGCAAATGTCGAGAGCATCGTGCCGCAGGCGATGAGCGACGCAGCCCAGATACGCCCCCAGTCGGTCGTGCCGATTGCGTCGATGAGCCGGCACGTAAAGAGGATCGTGATAGCCAGTGGCACCAAGCCATAGAGCACCATCAGCAGTCGGCCCATCTCAAAGGGATGGTCTCCAAGCGTCCAGCCGGTGACGCGGTGAAGAAGCCAGTATGGGCCAGCACAGAGCACCGAAAGGAGTGGTGGCTTGCTGGAATACAGCCGCAGGCGACCGCTGGAATCGGGGTGGGCTACGGCGTCGAGTGTGTCCCAGCCAGGCTCAACCACAAGGGTATCGATGGCAAACGTACGGTGCTCAACGAGCGCGCGGATTGTCAGCCAGCGACTGCGATCATTCCCGGAAAGAAATGGTCGTAGGAGTCGCTTCTCCCTTTCAATACTCTTGCGGATTACCGTGGCATCAGTCGTGAGGTCACTCGAGGCTGCCTGTGCGATGCGATCAGACACGAGGCGATTTTCAAGCGCGATTTTATCGACGCTAGTCACCCCGCCGATGCGGCCTAGGAGCGAACCGATCGCGAGCGTGGCGACGATACCGTAAACGCCCCACCGCAGATGGGCTCTGGAGTGACGGGCTCTGGTAGCCCGCGGAAACACAGTCTCCGTGACCGCGTGCTGCCCGCGGCCGCGAACATGAATCGCTACGCGCACGAGGTCAGGCAGACTCGTGAAAAACCTTGCGACTCCATATTTTGAATGGCCGTGCGTGCGAGGCCGATGGTGCACAGGCATCTCTGTCACGCGAAAGCCTTTTGCGGCGGCGAGCACTGGAAGAAAGCGGTGCATGTCAGTTTCGAGCAGGATCTCGCGAGCGACCCTGCTCGAAAATGCTTTGAGCCCACAGTTGTGGTCGTGAAGCCTCAGGCCCGTCAGCCAGCCCACCAGCACGTTAAACACCCGCGAGGGGAGCGTTTTGTGCCATGGATCCAGTCGCGGCGTCTTCCATCCGTTCACCAGATCAACCCCAGCACCCCCATCCCTGCCGCTGGCAGCCGTAAGACGCTCGCTTGTGGAAGTGCCCAGGGCCTCTGGGGTGGCAAGCATTGCCAGCATTTTTGGGATTTCAGCGGGGTCGTCTTGGCCGTCGCCGTCGAGCATCACAATCCTTGCGGCGCGGCAGAGTTGGAACCCTGCGGTCAGCGCTGCCGACTTCCCGAGGCCTTTCCGTTGGCGGATTCCCTGCACGCGGTTGTCGTTGTCGGCAGCTCGGGAGATCTCCTGCCAAGAGTCATCGGTGGAGCCGTCGTCCACGACAAAAAGCTCCCAGCCCAGCCCTGCCGCATCGAGGACTCGCCCAACCTCTGCCACCAGCGGCCCAATGTTGCCTGACTCATTGCGCACAGGAACGACAAGTGAGACATCCGGAACATTCATGCAGCACAGGTTTTCAGGGCGGTCGATAGAGTGTGGCAAGGAAGCGGGATATGCAATAAATCAACGCAGATAGAGACGGCACAGAATACTCTCACTCGAGGCGAATCGCCACCATTGAATCGTAGAGGCTCAATTGTGGCTGCCGAATTGCCGCCGCCAGTGGCGCGACACTCGCTTTCGCGTACACTTGAGGCCGGATTGATCCAGAGGTGCCTCCGGTAACGCACGCTACCGCTAGGGGATCCCATGAACGACGCACACAACGCACGAGGAGTAGGGAAAGATCGCATGACACGATTGGTTTCGCTCGGTGTGATTTTGGGATTGGTGGCGGTCTTTGGCCTGCTGTCGCTGCGTGTGATGTCGGGCTTCCTGCTGCCACTGCTCTTGGCAGCGATGCTTGTGGTGATCTTCGGTCCCCTGCATCGCTGGTTGCGCGATCGACTGCAGTCTCCCGAGTGGGTGGCCGCAGGATTAACCACGCTCTTTGTGCTCGTGATTGTGCTCGTGCCTCTTTTTTTACTCGTGGCGCGTGCCGGTGGTGATGCCGTGGGCATTCTCCGAAGTCCCAACGGCCTCAAACTAGACCCCAATGTGCTCGATGGTCTTGTCGTGACGGTGAACGATGCAACGGGCCTCCATCTCACCGCCGAAGCAGTGAACGCTGAAGTACGAAAAGTGGCCGAGGAGTGGATTGGACCGATTGCTGCCGGCACTCCCATCGTGATTGTGAAACTGATCATCGGACTGATTGTGATGACCGTGAGCCTATTTTATTTTTTGGCCGACGGTCGACGCATGTTCGCTGCGGTGACGCGACTGATTCCGCTGGACGTCCGCTACCAGTGGCAGTTGCTTGATGAGTTCGAGGAGGTGAGCCGAGCGGTGGTGAGTTCGACGTTACTGGCGGCCATCGTGCAGGCGGTGTTGGCGGGCTTCGGCTTCTATATAGCCGGATTGCAAGGGGTGTTTTTGTTGACGCTGCTCACATTCTTTGGGGCCTTGGTGCCATTCGTTGGAGCGGCATCTGTGTGGGGCATCGCCAGTCTCTATTTACTCTTCTTTGTGAAGAGCACATGGGCAGCAACTGGTCTTGCATTGTGGGGGCTGTGCGTGGTGTCAACCGTAGACAACATCATCAAGCCGATTGTTCTTCATGGGCAGTCAAAGTTGCACCCACTCTTGGCACTCTTGAGCGTGCTTGGGGGGGTTGGAGCGCTGGGGCCGATTGGTATTTTTGTCGGTCCGATCGCTGTGGCCTTCCTGCAAGCCGCTCTGACGATGCTGCAGGCTGAGCTTGGAACCATGTCGGGCGGGGCTGCAATGGCAGGCCAGAGCGGGCCACCGGAGCCTCATTCTGCATTAGGAGTTGCACAAACTACGTCGGAGAGAGTGAAATCCTCCTGAGGATCGTATCTTTTTTTGGAGAAGTGTTCCATGCTGCTACAGATGGCGTTGACGGTGGCCGGCCTCTTGATCATGGGTATTGAGGCAGCCTATGTGCCAACAGAGGGCGGGGGTGGCGATTACCTTGTTCGGGTCGAGCCCGATCTCATTCACGAGGCATCACCCTACACGTTCACCAGCGATGTGCCCGCCGATGCTCGAGATGTGCGTCGGGTGAAGATCTATGTTGGCGATGCATGGCCGCCTGCGGTGGAGCGATCTGTGGTCGAGGCGGCCAAGCGGCCTCGTGTTGCCCCCGTCATGGGCTTGGCATCCCGTGTCACTGAGATTGAGACAAAGGCGATTGGCGCCGAGCGGCCGTGGGGTTGGCTCATTGGCAGCCTTGTGGCACTTTTTTTATCTCTCGGAGCCAACGCCTACCTAGGCATGCTCTTGGGTACGATGCGGCAGAGGTATCTGCGAGATATTCACGCTGGACAGGCTTCTCTTTCGGCGTGACTACGGCAGGGGGCTTGTGCATCGGACTCCATCGCGCCGCCGGTCATTCCCCGTTTGGCCGGCGAGGAGTTTTACGGGACACAGACTTGGCCTGGGGCCCATGGCCGAAAAAATAGTCTTCTGCGGCCCACGAACTCTTCGCCATGGGCGGTGTGGATTCTACGGTCGCAGTCGGTGCAACCGATGTGACAGGTTTTCGCTGTTTGGCAATCTTCTTGGAAGGTTGCTCGACAGGTTGCCCGGGCGCACGTGCAGCGGTGATTGCAGGCCGAGAAAGGCCCCCCGATTCCGGCTCGCTCAGTGATCGAACGTGGGCCCCAACATCGCGGAAGATTTGTGCGACGTGCGCATGGCAGGTGAGCACGAGCATTTGTCGCTCGCGAGGCTGATCGGCCGCAAATTCCACCAGCACGCGAGCCGCGGCTAATGCTCTGGTGTCATCGAAGTTCACCAGTGCGTCATCGATGACGACAGGCAGATGCACGCCATGCCGCTCCAGATCTCGCACCAACGCCAATCGCAGCGACAGAAAGACTTGCTCGCGGGTGCCCCGGCTAAGGCGATCTGGGCTCCACGTCTGATTGTTGGAATCGTGGACTTCGAGATGCGCTTCATGGATCGATGTGGTAATCGACGTGTAGCGTCCCTCGGTGAGCCGCACGAGCCAACGCGAGGCTTCTCGCAGCACAGCCGGTTGGTGGTCGCGGGCAACGTTGGCCCTAGTTTCCTCAAGCAGCGTGCGTGCCGTTTCTAAAAGGTGACGTCGATGGCAATGCCCTGCGAGCGCATGCTCGATGGCAGCGATCTCGACCTGCACTCCTTCTGTCGAATGGTCTCGTGCGGCGGCATCGACTCGCGCCGCCGCTGACTGGCGGTGATCTCTTGCTCTCTCAATCGCCTGGGTTGCCTCGACGGTAGAGAGATGGGCTTCGGCCAGCCGCTGCTCGAGTGATGTGGTTTTTATTTCACTCAGCCAGCGGTCCAGTTCCGATAGATCGGGCACGCTTCGGCGAGCATCCAGCCACGCAGTTTCGGTAGCCTGTGCCTCGCGACGGGCTTCGTCAATGAGTGGGCGACGGTCGACCAGCGCGAGGAAATCCTGTTCATTGTCGACGCCCCACCGCACAACGATCTCGTGCACTCGACGTTCGGCGAGTTTTTCGCGACGGAGCGCCACGCGATGCCGCTGCCGGGCCCGGACCAGCTTTCGCGTGAAGAGACCCCGCCGGCGATGGCCCATTGATTCCCGCTCCAAGCGTTCTCGCAACTGTTGCAGGTGCTCCAGCGGCGTTGACTCGGGCACCATCTCGCACTCCACCATGAGTTGTTCGATGCGGTGGCCAAATGCGGCAAGCTCACCGCTGCGAGCCCTTGAATCCTCGGAGGCATGCCGGCGATCTTCGTCGAGACGGATCAGCGAGTGGCGATGGCGAGAGATCTGCCGAACGTCATTGGGCGAGAGTGTGGTGGGCAAGCCTCGCTGTTCGAGCCCTTTGTGCCAGCGGCTGCGGGCCGTGGAACGGCGGCCGATGGCCTTCGCCAGTGTTTGCTCGGCAATGGTTACGTTATCAGCCAGCAAGTGGAGCGAACCTTCGCGTGCGGCCATCTCCTCGAGGCGATCTACTTCGGCCCCAGCGGCGGTCGCTCGCCGCTCGAGTGAAGCCGTTGCCTCTACGGGCAGTCGCTCTGCTTGGATGCCTGTACGGTCCAAGGGCGTGCGTTCAGAATCGCTCCGATCGGCGGCAATTCTTTTGTCGAGCAGGCCACACTGCGAGAGCAGTTCGCCTCGCTGCTTTTGCACCATGTCGTATTGCTGCCGGCTGGCTTCGAGTCGGCCGGTGGCGGCGCGATCCAGCGACCAGGTGGCTACCGATGCCAAGCCTGTGCCAGCCAGTCCGAGCGCCGCCATCGCATACGCCAGCGATCCGGTGATGGTAGCCGGCAGAAGAAGTCCCGAGAGAAGCATCCCTGCACCGATCACAAACAGTGCGCCCAGAGCGAGCAGCCACTCGAACGGAATGAGCTGACCTTCTCGCTGTAACGAGACCTCATTCTGGAGCCTGATGACTGAGCGGTCGAGGTCCAGCAGTTGTTCATTGGCGGAGAGCCGATTGCGAAAGAGCGAGGCGAGGCCGCTGGCCTCCTCAATCGCCGCGGCGATTGTCATGCCGGGCCGATGTGCTCCAGAGCCCTTCGTAAAACCGATGACGGAATTGCGAGTGTCATTGAGGATGCCCTTGATTGAGACTCCTGCGAGGCGAACTTCCTTTACTTCTCGACCGGCCGCGACCAGTTCTTTGGCACGCTCCTTGAGCGGGGCAAATGAGCGAGTGAACCCCGTGGGCAGGAGCATTTCACCGAGCCTGTCGACGGAGTGCTCACTCGGGCTACTGGCTGCGACAAGCCTCGCCAAGCCGGCGGCACCAAGCTGCTCGCCGAAGCGGCGGGCTGCCAGGCGAGAAGCCGATTCAGCGCGGACGGCATCCGAGGCCAAACGCTCTAATCGAGGTTGCTCGTCGCACAATGCCGTTACAGCCAAGCGTTTTTTCCAGATGAGGGCATCGGCTGGCATCGCGGCAACCAGACGGGCTAGGCGGCGACGCTCTCGCTTTTGCTTTCGGGAAACACGGGCCAGCCGATCGCGTTGTTTGCCTGCCAACAGCCATGTGTCAAGGTCAGCGTGAATTGGCGGTGTGGCTTCGAGCGACGACAGCTTTTCGGCAATGCGGCGATGTTCGTGGAAGAGCAACTCCAGCGGTAGAGCCTTCCGGATCGCCTGCTCCGCATGCCGGGCGTGCTGTAGAATGGCCTCAAGTTCGACAATGCCGGCGTCGATCTCCGCCAGTTCTGTGCCCAGGCTCCCTGCGGCGATGGCCGGCGCATTCATGGCAACAAGCCTCGCGAGCGCTCCGCTGCGGCGTTGGCGTAGGGATTCAATCGGCGATACATCTGGGTCGGAAGAGTCCAGCCGTTCAATCGCATCGCGGAGATTCGTGAGCACTCGGGCCACTTGCGAGCGGTCGAGGCCGCTGGCCAGTTCGTAGAGCCGGCTACCGCATCCCTCGGAATCAAGCGTTTGCAATTCGTGCAGTTCGTCGAGGCCGAAGGCCATCACCGCGGTGAATGTACGTTCGTCAATTTCACCCATGAAGTCTTGCAGGAAGAGCGCGGTCTTTGCACGGCCGTCTGTTTCAATGACCGTGAGATGGTCGGCAACAGGCACGTCCTGCTGGGATTCATACGTGGCGCGAGTGAGTCGATCTAGGTGGGGGCCTTCGTGGCGGCGCTCAATAGAAATTCTGCGGCCATCAACACCCGCGCGGGCAACAAGTGTGCCGCCCCATGGGAGGTGCGGGTCGAGCACCCCACGCCGAAACAAACCGCCAAATCCAAAGAACACGCCTCGAACGAACTCCAGTAGCGATGTCTTGCCAGTCTCGTTCGTGCCGTGAAGAACCTGCACGCCCGGCTGGAGTGCGTCGATTGTGACATTGGCTAACGCGCCAAATCGATCGATTTCAATCCGTTCGATGATCATGAAAAAAGTCTCTGCGGCTCGTGAAAAAGTGTGAAGAAGTACAAGGGAAGCAACGGGTTTCGTTCAAGGCAGTGGGATTCGGAACTGGGCTTCTAAAACAGCGCAAATCAGCTCGATTCAAGCAGTTCTAACGCTAGCCAGCCGGCCTCGCGAGCCCCGGGGTGGGTCGCTTTTGTCTCCATCTCAAGGACGATCTCGGCGAGGCCCGATGCAAAAGAGGCTGTGCCACCAGCTTTGCTGGCCGAGGCGTTGCGAACGAGCGTAGCCGGTGACTCCGTTTGATCGGCCTCGAGTTCATGGCACCACGCTCGGAATGTACGTGGGTCGTAGAGCGCACGCACGCGGTTCATGGTTTCGGCCGCGAGTTCGCCGACATGCACACGCCGGTTGATGCTGCCGCCACAATCGATTGCGCATCGCACGATTTGAAGCGGCGCATGTGCGTCGAGCGACATCCCCTCCAGCGCACTCCAGATAGTAGTGGCAAGCTCCTCTTCATCTCCGACAAGAGAGGTAATCGTGAGCGTGCGCCACGCCACACGGTGGGTTGGCACCTCTCGCCAATCAGCCCGCGGGTCGGCTGAAACATGTGCGACGCTCGAGAGCGTTGGTGAAATATGGGGCAGATTGGTGAGCGTCACCACGGCACACGCGCCGGCAGATACTTCTCGGCCGCTGCGAGCTTGCAGGGCTGACAGTTGGTGCATGCCAGGAGGTGTTGCCTGAAGACTGCGTGAGCCCCAGACAAAAAAGCTACCGTGAGATGATCGGCCGCCAACAGGCAGTGGCGCATGCAGGCCGTGTGACACTGCCGGCTCCCCATGGAGCGAGCCCCATGCATCGTCCCACCCGATCACGATGCGACGCTGCGCTGGCAAGAGCGAGGAGTGCGCCGAGGCGAACGATTGGGGCAGGTGACCGAAGCCCGTCGTTGCATAGGCGGGCCCTCGCGTGGAGCAGATTTCCACAGACAGCCCTCGCATATCCAGGCGCAACGGCGACACGGGCGTCACAAATGAAAGACCCTCCGGTTCGGCCAGCGCCCGCGACACATTGGCGCAGTCGGCAGTATCATCGGCAACCCACACCGTGCGGCAACCATCGGCGGCGAGGCTCATAATCATGGTGCGCAGGGCCGCGGCCTGCGCGGGACTCGAGCGGATTGGGTCGAGTGTGTTGCCGAAGAGCACCAAGCCTGCGGCCCGAGTTTGCCTGGCGGTTGATGCCGCTGCCTCCAATGCTTCAAAAGGAGCGCGTGCGATGGCGTCAGCCACGGGCGCGGGGGCTGCCTCTGGCAGGGGAATGGGTCGATCGAGGGCGGCATCAAAGGCAAAAACGAGGTCGGCCACTGCGAATGCCTTTCCTGTGGGTCCAGAAAAATATGTTTTCGCACCACCTTATGCTAGGCGATGCACCGAGAATGCGGGCAAGATGGGGGCAATGTAACGTCCGTTGCCGGATCGCTTCAACGCCAAAACGGACGAGAAAAAGACGCTCCGGTCAATTGTGCCGCCGCGTTGGCCCCTGCCGATTGAGCGGCGATACTCGTTTAGCTGGCCAGGGGCGGGGTTGAGGCCGCAAAAGCCAGAGCGATGGACGTGGCCCATGCCACGTCGTTTGTTGCTGGCCCGATGGCCGCCAGCACTCTGCTGCGGAGGAGTACGCCCTTTTCGACGGTACTCGAAAAGAGCCAGCATCCGATAGCAACGTGGCCACTTCGGTGGGTGACCTCGATGCGTCGCAGATCGCTTGGATGCACGGCCACAAGGCCGCTGGTGCTGGCGCCCCGGCGAATAAGTATGCAGTTGGCCGTGGGTGAGGCGTGGCCGCTGAACTGGAAAGACTCCCCGTGCAGTTCTCCCCAGAAGATTTTGTTGGCAGCAAGGGTCGAGACAACGGCCAGACTCGAATCACTCTGCAAAGCAGATGTCTGGGCCGACACGACGACTTCCCACGCCACGACTTCGTGGTGTGGCTCCATCGCAGGGCGTTCTGGGTGCAGTCGCCACATTGCCGTCGCCCTCAGGTGTCGGCCGTCTGCCGGTTCGTAGACTGCCGTGACGTCGCTGCCTCGCGTCCAGTGGTCGCCGAGTCGGCAGTCCGAGCGAATGT
>CAIRDU010000278.1 GCA_903877395.1 uncultured Planctomycetaceae bacterium | reverse complement strand
GGCTGCCGACCAACGAGGTCTTGCGATATCCTCCGCAGGAAGGTGGCGTCGTCGCAGATGCCAACCGGGGCCGCCCCTGAAGCCAGCCCAGCGTGGAACACGAGGGCTATTCCCAACAACGCCATGAACCGACACGGGATCCACTGGAGGTGTGCCATAGACAGTTTAACGGTGTTCAAGGGAAATTGTTTCGATCCCTCCCCACGAAAAGATCACCACGAGCTGAAGGACACCAACCTGGCCAACTCGACGGTGGCTGTTTGAATGTCTACTCAACCCCACTTCGGCTGTGCCGCATTGCCCCAGACTGATGTGCGTTGCGTTGGTAATCGGCAGCGTTTGCGTGCCGAGTTGGAATCTCCTGCGACCTCTGATGGTTCAGAAGAACCGCTCCCCCAATATACTTTTTCTTCTCACCGACGACCAACGCACCGACGACCAACGGCGAGACACACTTGGGTGCATGGGCAATGCCGTCGTGCGCACGCCCGAAATCGATCGCCTAGCCCGTGCGGGGGTTTTATTTCAAAACGCTTTTGTGACCACTTCGGCGTGCAGTCCAGTTAGAACGTGCATCGTGACAGGCCAGTGCGCACGGCATCGAATCATTGGATGATCTGCAGGAAAAGATCGCGCCTGATCCGTGGTCTGCCACCTATCCGGCAAGGCTCCGCAGCAGCGGCTATTGCACGGGGCACATTGGCACATGGGATGTGGGCGATTTCACATGCAATGCACGAAAAAGACCTTACTCCGCTGCTTAAAAGAGATGTGCCTCCCTGGCGAAACGATTGATTTTATGAACATATCCGGACTGCCGATGGCCGCATCGTCTCCAGCGAGGCGGTGCGTTGCAAGGACTAGAAGTCTGTGTGTTACAAAGGCCAAGCACCGGTCGTGGAACAACTCTTCAATGCGCTCGACGACTCTGAAGAATCGCATAACCGAGCCGCGAACCCCCAACTGCGGGGCCGTTTTCGCACGATTGCGGCAAAGACTTGAGGAGTTCTGGTCCGATGGATCGCCTCCGTTCGGGGCACGCATTCCTGGATTGCCATAGACGCACGGGGCAGGCCGCAGCGACGGCAGGCAGCGAGAGCAAAAATGAAAAGCGAGCCGCAGTGCGGCGGTCGAGCCCAGTGAGCATTCCGGAGGCGATCGTCACGCCACTGCGAGAGGCGCCTGGAATCAGAGCCAGCACCTGCAAGAACCCCATCGTCAGGCAGTCGCTCAAACGCACGCCCGCCAAGCCATCGCGGCCCAACTGCCCGTGACGGGCACGCCACCAACAGACGCCCTCTGCTACGACCAAGAGCACTGTGGCAAAAAACATCGCCGCAGCGATGACACCCAACTCTCTGGCCTCGCCTCGAATCAGATGCCTCGCTGCAAATCCAACGATCACAATCGGCAGCGTGCCCACACCAATCATGATCGCAATACGCGATTCGACCGTGCCCAACGGTCGGCCGCTTTGAATCCCTTGGAGCAGGCCCGCAATCAAGGCCCCGATATCTCTGTGCATCGCCGCGCACACAGCCAGGAGCGTGCCGCACTGGATCACCGCCGAAAAACCCGCGCCCGGATCGCTCCAGCCCAGCCACGCTGGCACGATCCGCAGGTGGGCTGTGCTGGAGATCGGCAGAAATTCCGTCAGCCCCTGCACAACGCCCAGCGTGATGGCCTCAAGGATCGACATGGGCGTGCTTTTACCTGTTCGGTGCCGTACCGGAGGGACTGGCAAGTGGATTGAAAAGTGGATTGGGGCCGGGGCGTTGAGGGGACACCTTCAAAATACCGGCTGAGTCAGTCATACTGCCGCCCCGCCCGTTTTCGGCAGGACTGTTTTTACTTAGGAGCACTCTTTTCAAATGTTTCGCAATCTTAGCACGGTGTGCCTGCCGCTCTCCGGACGTCCCAGCGAACTGATCGAACTGGCCCTTTCGTTTGGCTTTGATGCCATGGATATCGACATCGTCGATTTCCAGCAGCAGGCCGACACGTTCGGCGTGGAGCATGCC
>CAIRDU010000277.1 GCA_903877395.1 uncultured Planctomycetaceae bacterium | reverse complement strand
GATATTTTTTCTGATCGAAAAACATTGTGGCCTTCGCCGAGGCGGCCCGCACCCTGAACGCCGATGGTCCCTTGTCGAGCTGCGAATAGGCCACTAACGCGGGCTCGGGTTTGCCGAGGCGGGCCAAGAGATCCCCAAGCAGTTCTTGGAGAGCGTAGAAGTGGTGTGTTTGGGGGTGTTTGGAAAGAAAGTCGTTGACGAGCTTACCTGCCTCCTTAGGGTCGGTTCCAGATCGCAGCGATGCATGGCCCGCCGCTGCTGCCTTTACGAAAGCAACTTCCTCGATCAAGGCTGGCTCTGCCCCTTCGAGTTCAGTAGGGTCGATCTTTGCCAACTCCTCCAGAGCGTCGGCGGCCCGCCCACGAAAAAGCATTCCACGAGCCGACTTCAGCGACTGCGGTTCATCGGCAAACTGCACCTCTCGGATCTTTTCGATCGGAACCTTCTTTATCTCGCCGTTGCGATCTTCGATGTCAACGCCGTTGGCCGAGGCGGCAACGAACTTGCCAGCAATCACGCCATCGGTGGAAATCACTCTGTCGCTTGATTGAGCGACACTCGTGGACGAAAAAACAAAGCCGCTCATCAAAAGCACGCATCCAAACACTGTCCTGCTAAAAAAAGTGCCCGTCATTCTGGCCACGCTGGCACCGAATGGCTGTGCGATCTGAAGTGGATTGGCTGGCATCACGATTTCATTCCTCGGGTTCTAAGTGAGCGTAGCTATTTCGTTTGTGAGTCTGGATTGCGTGACTAGCGGGCTGAATACGAACGGCTGGGTCACGGCTCTGTTGCAGGAGCGGATGTTGCCCCTGCGTCGGATTCTTCAAATGCAGCCCACCCGTTCGCCTTCGAGCCCATCAGTTTTTGAATTTCTTTCAAGATTTTTTCAAACTGTTTCATCATCGAAGGCCCGCCGAGTTCCGGATAGAGCCTGAAGGTCACACGGATGTCGTTGACTGCCATTTCAAGCAACTTTTGGCGATCCGACGCCGATGCCTCAGCCCGAGCCAGTCGGCACTTGGCGACGTTCAGCCTTGCGTTAAAAAACTTTTTTCGGGCTTCAAGAGACTTTTCATCAGATCCTGAAAAGGCCTGCCGAGCCAACTTGTTGGCAATACCACCCCACCCCCAAACTACAACTGCAGGCTTGCCATTCGCGCCGCCGCTCTTGCGGCCCACGATCGCCTCTTTGAAATACTGCTCAGCTTTGGCCTTATCGGCGGATTTATCGCCGGCGGCCTGCAGCAACTCCGCAGCCTGAATCTGCGTATCGAGCGAATTCTGGCGCTTGGGATCGGAGAGAATCCAATCCAAGTGCCCCTGTGCGTCATCCCATTTCCCAAGCTCACCATACAAAGCCGCCATCTTTAACCGGATCGAGGGCTCAAACTTGGAAATTTCCTCACCCCCTTTTTTCAATAGCTTCTCATAGACTTCAGCCGCCCTAGCCAAATAGCCCTCGGCCTTTCCTTTAGGCACCACGGCGCCTGTGCCCTTTCCAGACCCCAGCGAGAGGTAGGTTGTGGCCACCCACATCTGGGCAGGCACCTTAGGGTCGCGAGCCTCCACGCCATCCAAAAACTTTTCAAAGCCTCCCAGAATTGCAGCTGCTTTCGCCTGCGATTCGGGCGTACCGGAGCGATCACCCGCCCCCATGGCGACAAGCTGCCCCTGGAGATCGCGGCCCATCGACTGATACATGCCCGTCAGTTTGGCCGAGGCCTCCTCGCCATCACCGGCAACTGTCTCAAGCTTCTCCATCGCTTGCTGCGCCTTATCAATCTGCTCTGCCTGAATGAAGTATCGCAGCGCTACGGTCAGAATATTTTCGGCCAACTGCCCTTGGGTAAATCCAGGGTCGCTGCCATTGGCCACAACCCACGGGCCATAGCTGGGATCTTCGAACAACTTGTTGACTAATGCGTTGTCGCTATCCTCGATCGCCATCTGGCAACGGGCCAGCGCCGCTGCCACGGTTGTCTTTGCGGGCGTCGTGCCCGACACCATTGGCGTTGGAGGAATGGCTTTCAAGCCATCATCGATCGCATCGGATGCCTTTTTCTTCCAGTCTCCCAACACTTCCTTTGTTGGCCGCACACCCTCCTCGAGGCGTCGCTTCTCGAGCACCTCTCGCCACAGCGCACCGCCGACCCGCATCAGCACATCTGCGCGACGAGGCGAGGCCGCTGGCACCTGCGACAGAATCGACAACAGCCTGTCTGGATCCCGAGCCTCAGTGGCCGAAGCAATCGCGATCATGGCAGCGTCGCCGCCCTCAACGTCATCGGGCCACGTCCGCATGATCATTTCGACGACATCGGCGCACTGCGCCTTGGCATCGGTGCGCCAGCCCTCAGGGCCATCCTTTGCCAACTGCTGCCAACTGGCCATCGCGATCTTAGCCGCCTGCCGGCTCCCCTTCGCATTGGGGTAACGCTCGGCTAGAAATGCGCCCAGCGTAGCGGCATCGTGAAGCCGCCGCGAATCGTACAGAAGGAATGTCAGCAGATAGCGAGCCTGATTGAGGGAGTCTGTGTCTTCATCACCCGCCAGTGGAATCGCCTTGCGAATCGCCTCGATCGTCTTAACGCGATCAGCGACTGCGGCGATTTTCGCTGCCTCTGCGTCCTCCGCCTTCCCGGCTGCCATTGCCAACTTGGACTCGCCTAACTTTGTCTGCATGGACGCGAGAGAGAGCTTGGCCGCATCCATCGCTGACTCAAACGAGGCCACCCCTCCATCGGCATCCTCAGGCATCTGCTTCCCGAGTTGCTCCAACAAGGCTCTTGATTCTTTGCTGAAATCCTTTCCCACCTTAGCCACCTCAGGTGCGAGCTTCTTCGCGTCGCG
>CAIRDU010000276.1 GCA_903877395.1 uncultured Planctomycetaceae bacterium | reverse complement strand
TAGCCTCAGGCCCACGATGGTGACCGTGGCTCGACAACGCGAACTTCCCGAATGGACGAAGTCCGCGACACGCAGCGACCCTCTCGAGAAATCGGCCTGCGAGAGGCTGGCTGCGAGGCTGGCTGCGAGGGCGGCTGCATCGTTGCCGTTGGATCAAGACTTGCGGGAAATGGCCGCCGAAAAAAACGGTCGCGTAGAAGACAAGCAACTGGCCGTGTCAACGCTCGCGCTCTTAGGCGAGTTTAACGAACTTGTCGAGGTGCTCTGCGCAAGCGCACCGGGCCGCAAGCTGGAAGCTCGGCAGTGGACCGTGTTAGAGGCGGCCACTGTGCCGCTGGCCCTTTCTCGTGGAACGATTGCTGCGGACAAACTCCGCGCCGCCTTTGAGACGCACAGCCCGCACGGCAAGGCAGAGTGGTTATTTGCGATGGCACGAGGCTTTACCGACGATGATCTAATCAACGGGGCAGCTGCCGACCTCGTCAAATCGCTCGAAGATGGTGAATTGGTGGTGCGGCGTTACGCATTCAAATGCCTTACAGACATCGCGAGATCTTCTGAAACCGACAAACTACGGTACCGTCCGGACGGGATGTTGGAATCGCGTCGAGAAGGGGTGCAGTGGTGGAAAGGGCAGTTGGAGAAGGGGGCCATACGGCACTCCACGGCGGCCGTAGAGGCGACTGGTTCCTGAGCAACCGGGAAGTGAGTGACGGAAATCAAACCGGTTTTTCGCGCAGCGTGGCCGTACGAAACGCTTGGTTTGTCGAAGCGGTGAGGAGAGTGATATGCTTTCGGGTCATGGCTTGATGTCCGCCCAAGCCTTTGCGTGGCGGCCCCCCGTTCCTTGTTAGGGAAAGGAAGTGTCCGGGTGCAAATCAATGTTTCAGCACGCCACGGTCATCTAAGCCCCGCTTCGCAGTCGAAGATTACAGCCAAGGTTTCTCGGCTGAAGCGGTATTTCAATCAACTCACGGCGCTCAATGTGACAGTCGATCTGGTTAATGCGTCGCTGCCTGCGGTGGAAATCGTGGCCTCGGCCGAGCATTTTCACGATCTGGTCAGCCACGAACTCTCTAGCCATCTCTGGCGGAGTGTCGACGGAGCTGTTCAAAAGCTTGAGCAGCAACTCCGTAAGCATAAGGAAAAAGTCCGGGACCACAAACACGTGCAGGCATTGCACAAGTCCTAAAGGGCGGCGGTTCTGAATCGCTTTCCCAATCCACAGCCACTCATGAAATCGAGAAGCATTTCCGCATGAAGTTTTCTGATTTTGTAGCAGTCGACTCGCTTCATTCCAACGTTGAAGCCGACACAAAAGAAGGTGTCATTCGTGAGATGGCGCAATCGCTCGTTGACGCAGGCAAGATTGCGGCTAGCGAGCTGGAAAGCATCGTGAAGGCGATCATGAAGCGAGAGGATCTTGGCAGCACCGGAATCGGTCGCGGTGTGGCTGTGCCCCACACGAAGCATCCCAGTGTTCACCGCCTTGTCGGCACGGTGGCGGTGAGCCACGGTGGGGTTAATTTTGAGAGCCTAGATGGCGAGCCAGTGCAGTTGTTCTTTTTGTTGGTATCGCCTCCCGATCGTCCGGGCGACCACCTGCGGGCTCTGGAAAATATCTCGCGTCAACTGAGAGACGAGTCATTTTGCAAGTTGTTGAAGGCGGCCAAGTCGCCCGCGGATATCCAGCACCTGCTGGAAGAAGCCGACGGCCATGGAGTTGTATCGTAAGCCAGCCATGATCCAAGAAACTATTTCGTGTGAGGTCGTTGTCGGCATGCAGCAGGGCTTGCATGCTCGGCCCGCGGACCTCTTGGCGCGCGAGGCGAGAAAATGGCGGTCGCGGATTGAGTTGGTGGCCAAGTCGCAGCGGGTCGATGGGAAAAGCATTCTGGAGGTGCTCACACTGGCTGCCGAAGCCGGCACGCGATTGGTGGTGGAGGCGACGGGCCCGGATGCAAGGGAAGCTGTCGAGGCCATCGGCGGTCTTTTTGAGCGGAATTTTAACGAACAGACGAGTGACGGCTAATGCATGCCGACCAAATAGATACCTGACCGAACACATACTGAATACCTGACCGAACCCATTAAAGGAGCCGCAACGAGCCGCCAGGCGCGAGTCGTTCGGGGATAGCGATCGCAATGCCGTGAGCCGGACTTTCCGGCAGCAGCGACTGCGATCTCCCGCGAATGATCTCAGCAGCCGGCGCGCAATGCGCCCCATGCTAAAACTTCAAGGCATCGCCGTTTCCGCCGGCGTCACAATCGGCGAGGCTCTCGTTCTAGACAGCGAGGGCTTCCGAATTCCTCGCCGGTTTGTGGAGCGCAGTGCCGTCGATACTGAGCTGAAAAGGCTCGCCAATGCGGTGGCCGAGACGGCCCGCGAAATCGAACGCAACCGCGACTCGATTCATGCGGAATTGGGCGGGCAGTACGCCGCGATCTTTGATGCCCATCTGGCGATGCTGCACGACGAGCGGCTGCAGGCCGAATTGGTAAGCGCCGTACGAGATCGCAATTGGTGGCCGGAATACGCCGTCAGCCGCACGCTACGCCGCTATGCCAAAGTCTTTCAGAACCTCGATAATCACATCTCGCAGCGAGCCCATGACATCTATGATATCGAGAAGAGCCTGCTGCGCAATCTGCTCGGGCAGCGGCGTGAAACGCTCGCGGCGATCTCGCAGCCGGTGATTGTGCTGGCGCACAACCTCACGCCGAGCGAGACGGCAAATCTGGATCGCCGATTCGTGCAGGGGTTTGCTACGGAGTTGGGTGGTCCCGGCAGCCACACAGCGATTGTGGCCGAGGGTCTCGAGATTCCGGCAGTGGTTGGGCTGGGGCCGTTTCTGGCCGACGTGTCGGGCGGCGAGCCTGTGATCCTAGATGGCAACCAAGGGCTTGTAATTCTGCAGCCCGACGAGGAGACCATCGCCCACTACCGATTGGAAGTAGAGGCAGCCCGCACGGAGGCCGTGAAGCTCGACCGGCTGCGTGACTTGCCAGCGGAAACGCTCGACGGCGTGCGGGTTCAACTCACGGGCAATATTGAGTTTCCCAGCGAGGTCGAACAGTGTTTGAGCCGCGGCTGCGATGGCATCGGCCTGTACCGCACGGAATTTCTCTACTTAACCAGCCGCCGGGAGCCGACGGAGGAAGATCATTTCGCCGCCTACGTCGAGGTGGTGCAGGCGATGCTTGGCAAGCCCGTCGTGATCCGCACGCTCGACTTGGGCGCCGACAAGATGCGAACCGAAACCACTTCGGAAGAAGAGCGCAATCCCTGCTTGGGCCTCCGCAGTATCCGGCTTTCGCTGCGGCAGTTGCCAATGTTTCGAACTCAGTTGCGGGCCATTCTGCGGGCCAGTGCATTGGGCGATGTGCGAGTGCTTTTTCCGCTTGTCTCCACGATCGTGGAGCTTCGGCAGGCCCGCATGGTGCTGGCGGATGTCATGGAGGATTTGGCGGAGCACGGCATTGCGTTTAATCGCAGCATGCCTGTTGGCATGATGGTGGAAACTCCCGCCGCAGTGGTGCTGCTCGATAAGTTTATCAAGGAGGTCGATTTTATTTCGGTTGGCACCAACGACTTGATCCAGTACACGCTGGCGGTCGATCGGGGAAATAAAGAGGTTGCCGGCCTCTACAACGCGTGCGATCCAGCGGTGCTCCGGCTCCTGCGTCGCTCGCTGGATGTGGCTCGAGAGGCCGGCGTGCCGGCTAATGTATGCGGTCAAATGAGCGGCAGCGTGATGTACACGCAGCTGCTTCTGGGGCTCGGTTTGCGGCAGCTCAGTGTGCCGGCCATCGCGATCCCGGAAGTGAAGCAGGTGTGCCGAAGTGTTTCGGTCGCCGAATGTCGCGGAATCGCCGAACGCGCGCTTGAAATGGATGGCGCGGGTGAGGTGAAGGCTTTTTTACGCGAACAATTGCGTCGCTTGCTCTCTGCCCAGACGGTCGCCTAACGCGACGACGCCGGAAGGGCCGGAGAGTATCACAAGGAAAGATGATTCATGAAACAGGAAATGCTGATCAACGTATCGCAGCCGGAAGAGTGCCGGATTGCCATCATGGAAAACGGTGTGCTGGAGGAGCTCTACGTGGAGCGCACCAGCCAGGACAATTATGTAGGGAATATTTACAAGGGGCGGATCGTCAATATCGAGCCGAGCATTCAGGCGGCGTTTGTAGATTTTGGCGTGGGTCGCAACGGCTTTCTCCATATCAGCGATGTGGAGCCGCAGTATTACAGGCAGGGTGGGCTGGATCCCGACAAGGCATTCGACGTGGCAGAGCCCTCGGGCCGCGGACTGGAATCCGCCGAAGAGGACGCTGATGCCCGTCAGCGAACGGCCACGAACCGCCGGCCTCGCCTAGGCGATCGTCCACGCGTGAAACCACCGATTCAAGACGTCCTTCGACGGGGTGACGAGGTGCTTGTGCAGGTGATCAAGGAAGGGTTCGGCACGAAAGGCCCGACGCTGTCCACGTATATCTCCATCCCCGGTCGCTATCTTGTGCTGATGCCGCCACTGGGCCGGGTGGGCATCTCAAAGAAGATCGATGACGAACACGATCGTCGCATGCTCCGCGACATCATGCTGGATCTCCAGCCGCCCAAAGGCGTTGGGTTTGTTGTGCGCACCGCCGGCACGGAGCGCACCAAGTCGGAGATGGCAAGGGATATGACCTATCTGCTGCGTCTCTGGAAGTCGATCGTGCGACGGATGCGGAAGTATTCCGCACCGATCGACATCTATCAGGAGAGCGACATGATCATCCGCACCATCCGTGATATGTTCACGGAAGATGTTGGTCGGATTCTGATCGACGAGCCAGCCGCCTACGAACGGGCTCGCGAATTTCTCGAACTGGTGATGCCGAAGTACGTTAGCCGGCTGCAGCTCTACGATGGCAAAGAGCCGCTCTTTCATCGCTACGGCTTGGAAGAGGAGATCAGCCGTATCCATCAGCGGAAGGTGCCGCTCAAGGGTGGTGGATCGATCGTGATCGACCAGACAGAAGCGTTGGTGGCAATCGACGTCAACTCCGGCAGTTTCCGTACCGAAAAATCGGCGGAAGAAAACGCCTATCAGATGAACATCATCGCTGCGAAGGAGATTGCCCGTCAGTTGCGGTTGCGGGATCTCGGTGGCGTGATCGTCAACGACTTTATCGACATGCGGCGGGATCGCTACCGCCGTGGCGTCGAGAAGGCGCTCTACGATGCGATGAAGCGAGACCGCGCCCGCACGAAGATCCTGCGAACGAGCCCGTTTGGTTTGATTGAAATGACGCGGCAGCGCATTCGGCCGTCGCTGCGAAAGAGCATCTTTCGCGATTGTCCAACATGCACCGGCACCGGAATGGTAAAGACGGCCGAGAGCATGGCGATCGAGGTGATGCGAACGCTCCAGCTTTCTGCCACCCGCGACGATATCGCACGGCTCAACGTGACGGTGCACGACGAAGTGGCGACATGGATCAACAATCGCAAGCGGCGTGAAATTGCCCAGTTTGAAGACACGGTACACATGCAACTGCATGTAGTGGGCAAAGAGAGCGTGTCACCCGAGCACATGATGTTTGAGGCGTGGGATTCCAATAGCCGTTCGGTGCGATTTCCCTGACGCAACCGAGGTAGAAACATTCGAAGAGATTTGTTCGCTCAGACAGCAGCAAAAGGCCCCGAGAGAGTCGTCTCTCGGGGCTTTTCTGCCCCCCTCGACCCGCCGCCCTTGGCCCGCTACCCTAGTCGGTTCCCGATGCGTTTCTGGCTTCTAGAAATGCCCGCCGTTTTCCCTACCCACTTTTTTCAGAACCATTTGATCGGACCCCTACTCATGGCCAAGGCATCAGCATCCAAAGACGCTTCTTCGAGCGACGCCACAACGAATCCGGTAGCAAAGAACCCAGCCGCAACGATGGCCGGTTCGGGGCATCATTACGCGATCGTTGTAGACGGTGGTCGCCAATACAAAGTGAGCGAGGGTCAGGAGCTTGAGATCGACTTTCGTCATGTGCCTGCGGGAACCGAGATTGTGTTTGAAGAGGTCCTGGCTGTCAGCAAAGCTGGTGAGATCACGCTCGGCAAGCCACTCGTGAAGGGCGCAACGGTAACGGCCAAGGTGCTCGGGTTGGTACAGGGCGACAAACTTTTCGTTCAGAAATTCCGTCGACGCAAGAACTATCGCCGCCGTACGGGCCATCGTTCAATCGCCACAAAGATTCGGATTGCAGGGATTGCCTAGCCTGCGATGCCGCCCTGGCTGGCGATTCCCGCCAGCGGGCCGCCCGAGGCACACATCGCATCCACGCGGTCTGAGATGGCAGGGTCTTCCTTGACTGGCGGTGAGTGATGTGGCTTGAGTCGGGCATCGATCACAAGAGGCCCACGGCATCCCCAGTGTTTCTGGTGGACAAATGCTCCGACTCCATGCACATCGGCGGCTGGATTGGATCGCGTGAACGTGATCCAGAGAAAATTATTCAGCGATGCAGCGGCATTCTGGCTGTCGTCCACCACGACAATCAGCGGCCATAAGTGGAGTGGGTGGTCAGTGCCAATCGCTGCACAGAACTGGTCAACGTCGGCCGACCACGGCGCGGATGACGCGGACTGCCAAATCGCGATGTCGTTGGCGGCAGCCAACTCGGGTTGCTGCTCGATGCGCGGCCCGGTCACAGCCATGATGCCGGGGAGGCAGACTCTCGGTGCAGAAAAACCAGTCGGCAGCGACCACCCCGCAGAGATTTCCTGAGGCAGTTCGCGGACGGCCGGTCCTCGCGCGGCCACCACCAGCTTTGAGCCCGTGTTGAGACCGCTGCCGGAGTAGTCCAGCGTGTCGATCGTTGTTTCGGTGTGGAAGTGGCAGTCGCGACGCCAGTCGACTCGCTCCAAGAGATGCTTCAAAACTCTCGGTACGTCGTGAGCGTCGAGGTCAGGGGCGTCTCCGTGAGACACAAGAAAGAGATATTTTGCGAGCGATAGCTGCCCTTGGCCGAGGATCGCAGCGGCCTGTGTGAGTAGTTCGGCAGGACGGTTGGTTGTCTTCCAAGGCATGTAGCGTTCGCTCCCCACAGCCAAGAGCAATGGATGCACGCCCGAGGCATCCACCGCATGCACGCTGTGCACGCCCGGAAGCACGGTTGGGATCACCGGGCCTGTGAGTTCGTGTACGAGCCAGCCGAAGAGTGTGTCTTCCTGCGGCGGTCGACCGACCACCGTCACCGGCCAGATTGCCCCCTTGCGATGCCAAACATGCTCCACGTGGAGCACGGGGAAATCGTGTTGACGCGAGTAGTAGCCGAGGTGGTCCCCGAAGGGTCCCTCTGGCTTGGTTATGTCGGGGATGATCGTTCCTTCAATGACAAAGTCGGCTTCGGCATAGATGGCGGGCCGATTGTTTCGGCGGATCATTGGAATCCTGTGGCCTGCGAGCACTCCGGCAAACGTCAGTTCCGAGAGGCCCTCGGGCAGCGGCATCACCGCCGACACCGCCATGGCTGGCGAGCCACCCACAAAAATGGATGCCTTGAGCGGTTCGCCACGGGCCATCGCCGCTGTGTGATGCACGCCGATGCCACGGTGCAATTGATAGTGCAGGCCCACCTCGCAGTCCTGCTGGTATGCGTTGCCCGCCAGTTGCACGCGGTACATCCCGAGGTTGGATCGCTTCGTTCCTGGATGGTTTGGATCTTCTGTGTAGACCGCAGGGAGTGTGATAAATGGGCCGCCATCGCCGGGCCAGTTCGTTACCTGCGGTACGTGGCTCAGAGGAATCTCGTGGGCCAGCACGGCTCCTGTTGACACGCGTCTTGGAAGCATCGAGAGGGCATCCAGCGGCGATCGCCAGTAACGAAGCGGCCGCCGTATCGCTGCGGTGGGATCAATTTTAAGTTCGACCAATCGCCGCACGCGGTCGAGCGAATCGGAGAAAATCCTTTCGATCCGTCGCTTCGTGCCATAGAGATTTACAAGGACTGGAAACGCCGTGCCCTTGGGGCGGGTGAAGAGCACCGCCGGGCCACCGGAGCGAAACAGTCGCCGCTGGATCTCGGCGATCTCCAAGTACGGATCGACCGGATAGTCGATCGCAACGAGCTCTCCGGCGGTGCGAAGAGCATCGACACAGGCAGTCAGCGTGTGAAATCCCATAGTTTCTCCGGCACTATCGTAGCCTCCACCAACGGAAGTGTAGGATGCAACTGCGAAAAATAAACGCCACCGCTCCACAGAAAGGGTTTCATGGTCAGTCTCACCACCACGTACGAAGGGCAGTTGCGATGCCGCGCCGAGCACGGCCCATCGCACACCACGCTCATCACCGATGCACCAGTGGACAACCAAGGCAAGGGAGAGAGTTTTTCGCCGACGGATCTCGTGGGTGTGGCCTTGGGCTCCTGCATGATGACGATCATGGGAATCGCTGCTCAGCGGCATGGCATCGAATTGGTTGGTATGCAGGCGGAGACGGTGAAGGAAATGAGCAAGGACTCACCTCGTCGAATCGCATCGTTGCGAACGCGGCTCACGATTCCGCTGCCAGCCGATCATCCCCAGCGGTCGCTGCTGGAGCAGGCGGCCCACGCCTGCCCTGTGCACAAGAGCCTGTCGCCCGAGATCGATGCGGCGATTGAGTTTGTGTGGGCCGGCTCACGTGGCTGCGGAGAGCCTCGATAGACTCGCCCGACAGAAAGTCTCGAGAATGTCCCCCCAGATTGTTTTCAGAGAGGAACGCCTGCATGGCCGATCTCTTTAGTGCCTCGCGTGCAGCGAATATTGCCCGGGCTGCTCCGTTGGCAGCCAGAATGCGGCCGCGTCGGTTGGCCGACTATATTGGTCAGGAGAAAGTGGTTGGGAAGGGAATGCTCTTGCGGCGGCTGATCGAGGCCGACCGGCTTGGTTCGGTGATTCTCTACGGCCCGCCTGGTGTCGGAAAGACAACGCTGGCCGAGATCATCGCGCACGAGACAAAGCGGAGGTTCATCGAGATCTCGGCGACGTCCTCGGGCGTGAAAGAACTTCGCGAAGTGCTGGAGGCAGCTCGCGATCGACTCGCCGAGGACAGTCAGCGAACGTGCCTTTTCATCGATGAGATTCATCGGTTTAACAAGGCTCAGCAGGATGTGCTCCTGCCCGATGTGGAAAGCGGCGTGATTGCATTGATCGGCGCTACCACGCAAAATCCATTTTTTGCACTAACAAGCGCGCTTGTTAGTCGCAGCCGAATTTTTGAGCTGGAGAGCCTGTCTCGCGACGATATTGCCGAGGTCATTCGCCGTGCACTTTCCGATCGTGAGCACGGGTTCGGAGCCGAGCAGGTATCGATTGCCGCGGATGCCCTAGAGTTTCTCGGTGAAACGTCCGACGGCGATGCCCGTCGGGCGTTGGGTGCGCTTGAAATCGGTCTGCTTTCGAACTCCGAGCGGCCGCTGTTGTACACGCTGGCCTTGGCCCGCGAGAGCGTGCAGCGCAAGGCCATCGCATACGATTCCGGCGACACGCATTACGATTGTGCAAGCGCCCTGATCAAGAGCATCCGTGGCAGCGATGCCGATGCGGGGCTCTATTGGTTGGCCCGGATGCTGGAAGGGGGTGAAGATGTTCGCTTTCTGACGCGAAGGCTCGTGATTTTGGCCAGCGAAGACATCGGCAACGCCGAGCCACGGGCGCTCATGATCGCAGTGGCAGCGATGCAGGCAACGGAGTTTGTGGGCTTGCCGGAGTGTCAACTCGCGCTCTCGCAGGCTGTGATCTATCTGGCGCTAGCCCCCAAGAGCAACGCCTGCACGGTGGCCATTGAAACGGCCCGCCGGGATGTGCAAGAAAAAGCCGTCATCCCAGTGCCTAGGCATCTGCAAGACAAGCACTACGCCGGTGCCGAGCGACTCGGCCACGGCCAGGGCTATGCCTATGCCCATGATGCTCCCGATGGCATTGCAGCGCAAGACTATCTGGGCGTTGAAAAACGATATTACGAGCCGACATCCCGCGGCTACGAGCGAGATCTCTCCGAGCGACTCGCTGAGATTCGCCGCCGTCTTTCAAGCCAGCTTTTGGACGGGTTTCGGCCCGGCATAGACGGATGAAAAAATATGGTAAACTAGCCCAGCCCTTGAACGATGGTGGTTGTAGCTCAGTTGGTTAGAGCACTAGATTGTGATTCTAGGGGTCGCGGGTTCGAGTCCCGTCAGCCACCCTTTTCTCTTTCTTCGACACGGATGCGGTAATATTCAACGGCTCTGATCCCATCACCTGCTTCCACGATCACGGCGTCAACCAGTTCTGCCCTAGCAGAACTGGACGGGGCAGCCAGGCTTCTCGGGATGCCTTTTGGATTGCCATCCCTATTGTCGATCTTTATCAAAACGTGCGTGGAAAAGCTTCCTGTCGGACACGCATATTTTCTCTTTGTTTTTAGCAGCGAGCTTCGCAGCGGTTTGCAACGCATGCCGCTGGCTGAGTACGATTTGATAGCTTTCTGAGAGTGTTTTCCATTGTTCGCGAGCCATACGTATCTAGCCACAAGTCCATAAAGGAGTCT
>CAIRDU010000275.1 GCA_903877395.1 uncultured Planctomycetaceae bacterium | reverse complement strand
CCGACGTGATCCTGCTCGATATTTGCTCGGACGGCATCGATTGGATCACGCGACTTGTGTCGGCCGAAACCTTCACGCGGGTTGTCATATTCTCAGTGTTTACCACTCCAATATTTATCGAATCGGGCTATCTCAGCCAGTGATCACGACGGAATTCCGAAATCAGCGCCCTAACCAAATCTGCTGGACGCAGTGAGAGCCGCAGCATGGGGCAATCCGTCACGGCCTCGCCTACTCGTGCGTGGATAACGTCATAGTTCGTCGCCCTACGCCCGCAGGGCCGCCAATAGATCGTCGAGTGACAGACTCATTATGGCAGAGGCTCGATCGCTGACAGCGTACGGCAAAATCAACTCCCGACCGTGGAGCATCGAGCCGCAACTATAAACGACGTTGGGCACATAGCCCTCACGCTCAACACCTTCGGGCGCCAATAGCGGCTCGCGCAGACGGCCGATCACCCGCGTGGGATCTTCCAAATCCAGCAAGGCAGCCCCGATGCAATATTTACGCATCGGTCCAACTCCGTGGGTAATCACGAGCCAACCGGCTTCCGTTTCAATCGGCGACCCGCAGTTGCCTATCTTCACGCACTCCCACATTTCGGCGGGGCGGAGAATCACCTGAGGATCACTCCAGTGGTGCGGGCTGTCGGAGAACATCAAAAGCAGATTCTCATCGTCCTGCCGCGAGAGCATCGCGTAGCGCCCGCCAATACGGCGAGGAAAAAGAGCCATGCCTTTGTTTTGCACCGCGCTGCCATTGAGCGTGAGGATGCGAAAGTGCAGGAAGTCCTCCGTTTCAATAAACTGCGGTAGAATGGCGCGGCCGTTGTAGGCGGTGTATGTCGCGTAATACATCACCGATCCATCGTCGTCGGTAAAGCGAACAAAGCGGGCATCTTCAATGCCGTTGGCCTCGTTGGGCGAGACCGGAAAAATAATCCGTTCGCTCATGGTGAGCTTATCGGAAAATCGCAATTCGTAGTTCGAGTCTGCCAGCCACTGAATACATTCCAGCGTGCGAACGAGATCCCCCGTGGTTGGCTGGGTTTGTCGCCGGACAGAACTCACGCTTTGATTGAGCTCGCTGCGAGTGAAGTTTTCTGCCAGCGGTGTCATCACGGCAGCGGCGTGGGTATCGCCAAAACCCATTTCGTGCAGCTTGATGATAAATCGCTTTTTTCTGTAGCGTGGATTAGGAACGATCTCTGGCACGGTCACGAAACGAGAAATCGGATCTAGGACAATCCCGCCATCTGCCGCAATGCATCCCGAACGAAATTCGATCGAGCTGATATGACCTTCCCCGGTCGCGCGTAGGCTCATGATGAATCGCAAACCGCCCGTGGACACGCCGCTTTGGTCTGGGTGAGGCACAATCGATGGATTAAAGAGAGCCGCAGACTCGAGCGCATATTCACCGGAAAACAGCGCGCCGATGAGCAACTGCCGTTCGTGCGAGAGCGGCCGCTGCGTAAAGACATGCTGCCGCACTTTGAGATAATGAGCAGTCAGAAGCGATTCGACATCAAAGTGCCGGGCATCAAACTCTTGTCGTACTGCACTCAACTCGCGCGATACTTCATCTTCCGTAAGGGCCAACGCACGACCAATGATCGTGGTCATGCGATGGATATCCGACGGGATGAACGGACGAATAATGACACGCGCGCTTTCTGGCAGCAGTGTCACCTCATGGCGGCGAAGGCGAATAGGGGTCATAGAGTTGTGAGTGGTGGGGGTGTAGTGAGATGTTCGACGCAATTCATTTCGGCAAGGGCGAGGTGGAATGCCAAGGTCGATTCCGCCCCTTGATTTTCGTTGACACGGTCGCGGTGCAGGCCATCGCTGCAGCCGCCTGTGCTAAAATCGTAGAGCGGCAGCCCTAGGTCGTTGCGACCTAAAAACCACTCGAAGGCCCGTTTGGCTTCGCGTGACCACTCCGTATCGTGCGTGGCAAGAAAGGCTTCGTGACAGGCAGACACCATCGCCTGCGCCTCGAGCGGTTGCTGATCGAAGTCTGCTCGAGCCCCATCCCGTTGGTAAAAACCGTTGCTGCCGATCGGGCGGAAACAGCCGGACTGCGTTTTTTGAATCGACACCAGCCACCGCAAAGACTTGAGTCCAATCTGAAGCGATTCGCTGTGCGGCATCCACATCCCGCTGACAATTAATGCCTGACAGAGCCTAGCGTTGTCGTATGTCACGCTGGCTTCGAACCACGGCCAGTTTTCCGTGGCGCACTCCTTCCACAATCCGATGAGCTTGGTCACCAACCCCTCTCGCATTGCGAGGGCAGCTGGATCGCCGGGGGCATGCCGCAAATACTCGTGGATTCCCAGCAGCGTTGCGCTCCAGGCTCGCGGCGAAGAAAAACTGGCAACTTTTGCTAAGCCACGCTCGAAGAGTTGCGCCGAGAGCCTGCGGTGGCCGCTGTTTCTGGCACGAGCCGCTCCAATTCCCGTGGCCCACATCGCCCTAGCGTGGCTGTCTTCGCTGCCGGTATCCTCCAGCCACTGCCGCCCGTGGCTCATGAAGTTTCGAAAACGCCCGCTGGGTATATCGAGCGCTGACGCTAAAAAAGCTAGGTATGTCGTCGCAGGCCCGCCCAAGGTCTCGGCCAGTGGTTGGCCGCCCAGTTCATCGAGCAGGCAGCAGAGAATCAAGGCCCGGGCGTTGTCGTCGGTGCAATAGCCTTCGCGAAAATCCGGGACGTTAAAGATGGCGTGCTGAAAGATGCCGGTGCCATCACTCATACGCAGGATATGATCCAGCCGCAGAGGCGGCAGGTCGTAGGGGCGATTACCCAAAGTCCAACCGGCAAAAGCCGCCCTAGGCGTGGCTTTTCGATCGGCGCGGGCATGCTGAAACGAGTCCAGATACCGCTTTCCGACAGCAGGCCAAATCATCTGCCGACCGATTTGATAGGCCTCGCGACGGATTTTTTCAAGCCTTACTGGATCGTCTAGAAGATCGCACACGCCTGCCGCGATGGCATCGGGACTACGAAACGGCACGAGTACCCCGCGGCCGTCGGCCAACAACTCCTGCGCATGCCAGTACGGAGTGGAAACCACCGCCTTGCCAGCGCCGAAAACATACGCCAGCGTGCCAGAAGTTACCTGTGCCTCGTTGAGATAGGGAGTCAGGTAGATATCCGTTGTGCCGATGAATTCCTTCAGATCTTCTAGCGACACAAAGCGGTTGTAAAAAATCACATGATCCTTCACGCCGCGATCTTCAGTGAGCCGTTCGAGGCTCAGGCGATACCGCTCTCCCTCATGCGCAATGAGGTGCGGATGCGTGGCGCCGAGCACTAGATAAACCACGTTGGGGTGCCGTCGAATAATCTCCGGCAGCGCCTCAATCACATG
>CAIRDU010000274.1 GCA_903877395.1 uncultured Planctomycetaceae bacterium | reverse complement strand
CTGCGTGCCACGTGGTGCGCACGCAAAGCAGACGGCCACTTGTAGTAGCGATCGCCCCGGTAGTATGTCAAGGATGGCTGTCGCGGATTTCAATCCACACCCGACCGTATGCCACGGGCAAGGGGGATCGCCCGTGGGCATCGCGAAGCGTGCTCTCTTCGGCCACTCCATCGCCCAACACCAGCGAAAGCACGTTCCGCTCTCGCAGCATCGGCGCGATGTCGTGATCCCATCGCATCTGCCGCAGCAGCGGCGGCAAGGGGATCCCGTTGAGGCAAAGCGTCGCCATCACCGGCGATTCGATCACCAACAGCACCGCATCGCCAGGGCACACGCCAGCGGGTTGGCCAAACCGCCGCACCCACGCTTTGCCGTCTCCCAGTGAACCGCTATCTGCCCCGGCAGCCGGGGGCTCCCATGCAGAACTGAGTCGAATGACATGAGGTTTCATGGAGGCCACTTCAGACCCACAATCGTTCATCGTTGAAACACTAGGGCAGCCTGGCGATCTGCGGCACAACCACCGCCCGACCAATTGACTCCCCTCGCCGCATCGCATCTGCCCAATCGCCCACTTGTTCTAGGCCGATGGTTGTGACAGGAAAAACGTCTCGAATGCGTGGCCACAGTACGGCTAGACGGGGCCAGAGGTTCTGTCGCTCTTGGGGCGTTGGCAGCGTGGATGTATCGATCCCGGCCAGCGTGACGCCTCGCAGAATAAATGGGTACACCGTTGTATGCAGCTGCGTGCCACCCACCATGCCGATGGCGGCCACAGCCCCCCCGGGCCGCACCGCTCGCAGCACATCTGCCAGCAACGCGCCGCCGACGGTGTCGATGACGCCAGCCCAGCGGGCTCGCACGAGCGGTTTTGTGGACGGGTCCATGCCCTCCGCAGGCGACACCACCTGCGATGCCCCGAGCGACTTCAACGCATCGTGGGCCATTGGCTTACGAGTGCATGCCACGACCCGCCGCCCAGCGGCAGCCAAAGCCGCCACAGCCAGCATGCCGACGCCGCCGCTGGCCCCAGTCACCAGCCATTGGTCCTCTTCGGTATTCTTGACATCGCCTATGCCAGCCTGCCCACGACTCGACACAAGCATATCCAGCCGGTCGCATGCCAGGAGCACCGTCAGACCGGCAGTGCCCATCGCCATCGCGTCGTGCGCTGAAAGCCCGGTGGGCCGTAGCACCACCGCTTCTATGGGTATGCGCAACTGCGTGGCACACCCGCCGTGACGGCTTTCGCCCATCTGGTTGGCAGTGACCACAACGGGTATCCCCGCCTGAAATCCGCCTCCCGGATAGACTAGCGTGCCGGCAGCATCGATTCCAGGAATGAGCGGGAACTTTCGCACCACCCCCTCATGGCCCGCACACGCCAACGCATCCCTGTAGTTCAATCCAGCTGCCTCAACGCGAACGACTGCCTCCAATGCACCTCCGACAGAGCCGTTGGCAAGAGGCCTAGGCGGCTGTGAAGCATCCCACGGCAATGCCGCAGGCCCACTGGTCACAAGCCCAGT
>CAIRDU010000273.1 GCA_903877395.1 uncultured Planctomycetaceae bacterium | reverse complement strand
GTGGCTGCCACCAAATTTGGGCTGATTGGGTAACGCTGAAAATGCGCACTCTTCCTGAACTGCGATGCTTACCGAGTTTTGTTGGCAGTCACCGTTTATTTTGAGTTCGAGCAAACGGCACTCAATAGGTCCGTTCATGAGCACGATGCGATGGGCCGGCCGCAAGCCGAGTTGACCTGCGGCGAGTGGATCGGCCGCCAGAATGGCCGCCCGCCATCCACCGCAATTTGCCACGAGCCAGTCGCCGATTCGGCGAAACAAAGCGGCCGCGCGAGGCAGGGGCAACCGTTCACCATACGGCGGGTTTGTGACCACCAACCCAGTGGCAGCAGTTGGTCGCACCTGCTCAAAATGTTTTTCTTCGATCGCGATCGATTCCGCGACTCCCGCTGCCTCGGCGCAGGCTCTCGCCGCCTCCACCGCTCTCGGATCCAGATCGCTCATTGCGAAACTCCCCGCTGGATGGCACACGCGCGCCTCCAACTCCGCCACGAGCCGTTCGATAAGCGACTGATCGCGGTTGCGGAACTTAAAAAATCCGTGGCCCTTGCGACGCGCACGATAGAGTCCCGGCGCACTCTTAGCCGCCATCGTGGCTGCGTCAATCACACGCGTGCCCGAACCGCACATTGGATCGATCAAGGCCTCCCCGGGCGTCCAGCCGGCAGTCGCCAGAATTCCTGCCGCAAGCGTCTCCGAAAGCGGTGCGAGAACCTCGCCCATCCGCCATCCGCGCTGATGGAGCGACCGGCCCGCAGCATCCCGGAAGATCGTTGCCGTGTTGCCCACTAGGTGCAACGCCAACCGCAACGTCGCCCCCCGCAACTGCACGCTCGGCCGCTTCCCGCTCGGGGTGCGCAACTGATCGACAATTGCGTCCTTCACAACCTGCGCGGCATAGAGCGAATGCGTGAGGAATGTATCGTGAATCACGGCATCGACTCGCAGCGTATCGGACGTTCTGAGTTGCTCCGTCCAGTCGATCCCCTGCATGGCTCGGTAAAGAGACTCTGGAGAATCAACGGAAAATCGTCCCAGTGGCTCAAGCACGCGAATGGCCGTACGGCTCTCGAGCACAGCCCGGTAGAGCGTTTCCGGATCACACGCCGAAGAGGCCCCCGAAAACTCGATCGTCCGCCGACCAACGCGCAAATCTGTGGCCCCCACCTGCTCCAACTCACGGGCAAGCACCCATTCCAAGCCTTCGAGCGTGCGAGCCGTCATCCTGGCTGGCTCATCGGCCTTGGGTGCGGCCAGCGGCCTTGGCACCGGGGGAACATCGGGGAACATTCTGGGGCTATGAGTCATGCTTGTCGTGCTGGATGGACATACAGAAAGGAGTCGCTCGTGCAATTCACCCGCTAGCATACACAGCCATCGGAACTGCCATCGGCGATCCTGGCTTGCCGTTGCTGCACGCCAACCACCGAAAGACTACTTCGCGGCGGTAGACGCGAGAGGAAAACGGTCTTGGATGGCTTGCACGGTGAGCGATTCAGTCCGCAATGCCTCCATTGCCCGCACGCATGCTTCGGCGGCAGGCAACGTCGTAATGCACGGCACACCGTAGAGTACGCTCGCCGCGCGGATGCGTCCTTCGTCGGTCCGCGCGCCCTTGCCCCGTGGAGTGTTGAAGATCAATTGCACGCGGCCGTCAATGAGGTGATCAATCAGATTCGGATGCCCCTCTTGTAATTTTCTCACAATCTCGACGGGAATGCCTACGTCGGCCAGCGCTCGGGCCGTGCCCGACGTGGCAATCAACTCAAAGCCTAAAGCAAGCAGCCGCCGAGCGACCGACACCATCGCTTCCTTGGCTTGCTTGGTGGCAAAGCTCAGGAAAATCCGGCCTTGCTCCGGCAGTAAAATGCCTGCAGCAATCTGACTTTTTGCAAATGCGATGCTGAAGCGGTCGCTGACACCCATCACCTCGCCCGTCGATCGCATCTCGGGGCCAAGCACAATATCAACACCCGCAAACTTCACAAAAGGAAACACACTCTCCTTCACACTGACGTGCGACGGTACCGGATCCGAATCGATTCCCTGCTCCGCTAGGCTCATGCCAGCCATCACCTTGACTGCCACTTTTGCGACCGGCAGCCCTGTGGCTTTCGCAACAAAGGGCACCGTTCGGCTGGCCCGAGGATTGACCTCGATGACGTAGAGCATTTGCTTGCCTTCTTCTCGCTTCACGGCAAATTGCACGTTCATCAAACCAATAACGCCGAGGCTTCGAGCCAGACTTTCTGCTGCCGCCTTGATCTCGGCCACGACATCCAGTGGCAAGCTGTGCGGTGGAATGGCACAAGCCGAGTCGCCTGAATGCACGCCGGCCTCCTCGATATGCTCCATCACGCCAGCGATGATCACATCCCTTCCGTCGCAGATGCAATCGACATCAACCTCGATGGCGTCCTCAAGAAACCGATCGATCAGCACCGGCTGCCCCTGTGCGACAGCAAACGCCTCGGCCACGTAACGTTCAAACTGCGAGTTGTCGTAACAGATTTCCATGGCGCGGCCACCGAGCACAAAGCTGGGGCGAACTAGGGACGGATAACCAATCCGTGCCACTTCCCGCCGCGCCTGCTCCAGCGTGCGAGCGATGCCGCTGGCCGGTTGCTTCAGCCCGAGGCGGTCGAGCAGATCGCGAAATTTCTCTCGATCCTCCGCCTGCTCAATGGTGTCGACGCTTGTGCCAATGATCGGCAGCCCCGCAGCAGCCAACGCCCTTGCAAGATTGAGTGGCGTTTGCCCACCGAGTTGCACAATCACGCCATCTGGCTGAATCCGTTCCGCAATATTGAGCACGTCCTCACACGTGAGTGGCTCAAAAAAAAGCATGTCGCTGGTATCGTAGTCAGTGCTGACCGTTTCTGGATTGGAATTGACCATCACGCTCTGGATCCCCATCTCGCGCAGAGCATAGCTAGCGTGGCAGCAGCAGTAGTCAAACTCGATGCCTTGACCAATGCGGTTGGGACCGCCGCCCAAGATCATCACCCGCTTGACGCCAGGCTCCTTGGGGCGAGTCTCGTCCTCGTCCTCCCAGGTTGAATAATAGTAGGGAGTGGACGCTTCAAACTCGGCAGCACATGTGTCGACCGCCTTAAACGTAGCCACGATTCCTCGCCGCTTTCGCTCCTCTCGCACCTCCATCTCAGACGAACCCAACATCACCGCCAACTGCCGATCGGCAAAACCCGCTTGCTTGGCGTCACGCAACAGAGCCGTATCCATAGATGCCAGCGAACCCACGGTGCGCACGAGACTTTCCAACTCAACGATCTGCAGGATTTGGTCAAGAAACCATCGGTCGATCGCCGTTAGTTCGAAGAGTTCGTCGATAGACATCCCTGCCTTCAGGGCGTATCGCAAATACCACACTCGATCGGGATCGGGCGTAGACACCCTCGCTCGAATCTCGTCAAGCGACGGTTCGGCCGCCGTGCCCCATAGATCCTTACCGTCGCAGCCTAATCCAAAGCTGCCCACCTCCAGCCCTCGCAAGGCCTTTTGAAAGGCCTCTTTAAACGTCCGACCGATCGCCATTGTCTCGCCAACGCTCTTCATCTGCGTGGTGAGCCGACTATCAGCCTCGGGAAATTTTTCAAAGGCAAATCGAGGGATCTTCACAACAACATAGTCGATCGACGGCTCAAAGCAGGCTGTTGTTTTTTGAGTGATGTCGTTTGCAAGTTCGTGCAACCGCCAACCGACAGCGAGTTTGGCTGCGATTTTGGCGATAGGAAACCCTGTGGCCTTGCTCGCTAAGGCCGACGATCGACTGACTCGCGGATTCATTTCAATGACGATCATCCGGCCAGTTTTGGGCTCCATCGCAAACTGTATGTTAGATCCGCCCGTTTCCACTCCAATCGCACGGATCACTGCAAAACTGGCATCTCGCATCCGCTGATATTGCTTGTCGGTGAGCGTCATCGCCGGGGCCACCGTGATCGAATCGCCTGTATGCACGCCGCAGGGGTCGAAATTCTCGATCGAGCAGATGACGACGGCGTTGTCATCGACATCCCGCATCACCTCCATCTCATATTCTTTCCAGCCGTGGATCGATTCCTCAACGAGCACCTCGCCAACTGGCGAAAGATCGAGGCCACGCTGAACTTTCTGATCGAACTCTTCGCGGTTGTAGGCAACACCCGAACCAGAACCACCAAGCGTGAAGCTAGGACGAATCACAGCAGGCAAGCCTATTTCAGCGAGCACCTCGCGAGCCTCCAGCAGCGACTTCACAACACTTCCTCTGCAGGTTTCCAGATTGATCTTGTGCATTGTCTGTTTGAAAGACTCACGATCTTCGCCGCGACGGATCGCATCGGCTTTGGCACCAATCATCTCCACGCCGTACTTCGCCAGCACGCCGTGCTGCTCGAGTTCCATGGC
Source organism: uncultured Planctomycetaceae bacterium (assembly GCA_903877395.1). GTDB lineage: Bacteria > Planctomycetota > Planctomycetia > Pirellulales > UBA1268 > BAIKAL-G1-2R. The sequence goes on along the minus strand of CAIRDU010000273.1, from coordinate 1,368 downwards.
GAGATTGAGCGCCGTTTGGCCGCCGAGTGTGGGAAGCACCGCATCGGGCCGCTCCACCTCAATCACCTTCTCCAGCATTTGCCACGTGAGCGGCTCGATGTATGTCCGATCGGCCGTGCTCGGGTCGGTCATAATCGTGGCTGGATTGGAGTTCACCAGCACAACGCGATAGCCATCCTCCCTGAGTGCCTTGCAGGCCTGGGTCCCCGAATAGTCGAACTCACAAGCCTGACCAATGACGATAGGGCCGGAGCCTATCAGCAAAATCGTATGGAGGTCGTCGCGGCGGGGCATGAGAATTTCCAGGTTGCGGGCAAACTGCTGCACATTACCATCCCAACCGCCGTCGCTTCAACGCACCGCTATAATCTTCGTAGTTCACAAGCCTCACTCCCCGCCAACGGAGCAATCCCGATGCCCATTGCCACGCCGGCCCTCGATCTTTTAAGCCATGCGCTGCCCGACGAACTGAAAGACATTCGCCTCAACCTCTCAAGCGTGCTGGGCGGCGAAAACCTGCAGTCCGAACAAGCCTTGGGTATCGCCTTGTCGGCGGCCCACTTCCTGAAATCCCAACGGCTGTCGCGGGCGATCGAAGCCGACATTCTGGCTGGATTGGCCGATCGAGCCACGGCCATCATCTCCGACGCAGTGGCATCGGCGGGGCTGATGGCAATGAACACCGTCTACTACCGGTTTCGCCACATGATCGGCAAGGAAAGTTACGCGACCCGTCCTGCCCGATTGCGGATGAGCCGAATGGCCCAGCCGACAACGGACAGGGCCGACTTCGAACTGATGAGCCTCGGCTGCGCGGCGTTGGCCGGATGCGAAGCCTGTATCCAAAATCACGAAGCCAGCCTCGTTCAAATGGGCACGAGCGAAGATGCCTGCCACGACGCGATCCGCATCGCGGCTGTCATTTCTGCGACTGCCTGCGGCCTAGCGGGCTGAAGGCCTCCACCGGGGTTCCGTTTTCAGACTACGATTCCTAAGTGTTCGTTGAGTGTTCGTTCGGACGACGAACAGGCTCATCCATTCCGAAATACATTTCGCCGAACCGCAGTAGTTGATTGTTGGTGATGTCATCGATGTCCACACGTACGTTTGCAACGATCTTCGCCGCCACGTTGCGATGGTGCTTTTCAAGGTATGACTCAAGCAGGTGGCTGGCGTTGGCCTTGCCTTTGCCGTGACCGAGCAGCAGGATTTTTTCGGCAGGCGCCAGGGCGTGAGCAAGCTTTTTTAAATAGTCGCTGGCCTCGCCACGGTCGACGTCAAAAGCACCGCTGGGGTTGCCGTGACGGTGAAAGACGTTGTGGTTCATGTGCCGCGGATCCGCCGCCGCGATGCGTTCCGGGGCAGAAT
>CAIRDU010000272.1 GCA_903877395.1 uncultured Planctomycetaceae bacterium | reverse complement strand
GGCGGTTGCGCAAAGAGCGGCGATGTGATGCTGAAGAGAAGCGTGAATGTGATTGCGATGTTGCGATTCATGAGACTGTCTCCAGAGCGGCAAGCCCCTGGTTGATGTTCTTTTGCACGCGATTCAATAATCGTTTAAGAGTCGCCAGTTCGCTGGCCTTCATCCCTTGCGTTGCCCGTGCCCGCACACGCTTCACGCACGCGACGATCTTCGTCCAGACCGGCTTGGCCGACGGTTGTGGGTGAATCAACTTTCGCCGGCGATCGTTGCTGCAAGCGAGGCGTTTGATCCAGCCGTCGCGTTCCATGCGATCGAGAATGCCGACGAGGGTGGCCGGTTCCAGATGCATCCGCTCGGCCAGTTCGGCTTGAGCGAGCGGCCCTTCGATCGCGAGAAAACCGAGCACCTGGGTCTGCCGGTACGTAATGCCGGTTGGCGCGAGTTCTTCGTTAATCGCCCGCTGATACTCGTGTGCCGCGGTCATGATCCAAAACCCGACGCTATTCTCGAAGTCGTATTCAAGCACGGGAATGGTTTCCGTACAAATGGTAAGCGCCCTAACGATTTCCTTATGTTAGATATGCCACTTCCAAGATGCAAGGTCCGAGGTACTGGCGAACCGCGATTGACCTGCCCCCATGAATGAAGGATAAAAGGATAGATCGGTCAACGGCACTTCCGCAAGCGACGGACGGTTGACGAATGGCTGATCGGGTGAAGGTTGAGGCCGTTCACGGCACGTCGGGCTGTGCCGCGACTTTGAAACTCCCCCGCAACTGTCGCTCATCGAGCAGTTTTTCACGTTCAACGCAGCCCTTCCCCGAGTACGATCAGCGGGCGACGGTTGGAGCGGCGCGTTGCATTCGTGTCGCAGCATTCGTGTGCCGTGTGACTTTCACCCGCATGCCAACAGGTCGCGACTTCTCCCTGCTTCCCGGCATTGCCTTTTCGCCGCTGCGGTGACGGCCGGCCGCAGCGGATGGTTCGGCGCGAAGACGCCGTGATACCGGTGCCGGTGCTTTCACGGCGGTGGCACGAGATCACGTCATCGCGGCTATCCGGGCTGGCAAGAGTGGTTGTGTTGGGCGCACACAGCGTTGCACCCGAGGATGATCATGCTCTGCATCAACGCATCAGCCCGCGAAATGGCTCGTAGATCCGCAGAGAGAGAAGAACTTCTGTTCGAACGAAGCCGTAGGCAAGGTCGTTCGCAGTGATAGTCCACCCAAGACCGAACACGCGGTAGCTCAGGTCGACCGCGACGCGGTCGTTGATGTTCCAGATACCGCCGACGCCGAGTTGCCAAGCGTATTCGGTCAAATATTTATTGACAACTGGAGCGGTCACTGATGTATCAATCTGCTGGAATGAGGTTTCAAAGCCAGCCACACCTATGCCTCCCCCCCCGTAGGCATCAAGGCACTCGGTGAGCTGAAAGTCGCGCCAGAGGTTGGCCATCACCGACCACCCGCCGTATGCCTTGGCTTGCATCGTGCCGACGAGGTCCGGCTTGGATGGAATGGGCCCCGGAGGGCCGGGACCCAGCTGCGGCGCCTCCCTGTTGAACCCGAGATATGTCTGTTCAATGGGGTCACGATATCGGCCCTCGAGCTCGACGCGTAGCCGGCCGTTGGACCGATCCAACGCGACGCCCATCGCACCTCCAGCCGTGAGAATTGGCGACGGGCTGTCGTCGGCGCTCACAGCTAGGAATGATCCTCCAATGATGCTGCTCACATAGAACTGGCGGGCTGGTCGATCAGAATTCCCGTAATCCACGCCGCTCGAAGGGGGCGACTGTGTGGCTTCCGTACAATGGGGCATCGGCACGAACTGGTCGGTCTCGTCCTGCGATTCAGGCTCGGCTTCGAACGGGGCAAATGCACCGAGCTCCAGCGAATCAAGAGCCTCGGCTGCTGCAGCCACGCCAAGAAATATCACAGCCATCAGCGACACGGCACAGACGACGTTTGTTTTTCGCATATCACTTTGGTCTGTCAGTACATTCTGCACGAGCGGCTTGCCGGTGTTGCACTCTCCACCCGATGAAGTCGGTATTTTCTTATGCGTCGCTGCTGAAGATACAGCCAGCTGGCTACAGTCGACTGAGATTATGCAGGCGACATCGGCTGCTGCGATGATAGGGGGACTAGGCTGAAGCTGAGGCTGAGGGCTGGCCCTCACTGCCCTTAAAAAAGTCGTCTCTGCAGTGGCCCCGGATCGCCCATCGGCGCAATCGGTGCTGCCGCCAGTGCTATTTGCATCGAACGTGCGCATGGCTTAATGTCGAGACGACGTGGCACCGATGACAGCCCTACGGTGGCCAGCAAGGCGACTTCAGATCGATGGGGGCCCTTTGGCCGCGGCCGGCCGCAAAAGTTATCCGAGGTACCCGCGATGCTCAATGACCTCTCCATCTACCGCACCTACGCATCCAACTGGTGGGACGGATCGCAGCGGTTCCTGCGACTCTTGCATAACCTCGTGCCTGCGCGTCTTTCGCATTTCGACGAGTTCGTCGGCACCTGGCAGGGCCGGACCGTTCTCGATCTGGGGTGCGGCGGCGGCTTCATGGCAGAGGCGCTGGCGAAGCGGGGAGCGACCGTCATCGGAATCGATCCCACTGAGGCAGCAGTCGCCGCCGCCAAGGCTCACGCCGACAAAGAAGGGCTTGGAATCGACTATCGCGTCGGTAACGGCGAAGCGATCCCTCTGGCCGACTGTAGCGTCGACTGCGTCGTTTGCGTCGACGTCTTGGAACACGTTGCTAATGTCGACCGCGTGATCGACGAGATCGCCCGCGTGCTCAAGCCGGGAGGCTTTTTCCTGTTCGACACCATCAACCGCACGATGCTCGCGGTTTTCGTTATCGTGCACATGGGCGAGAGCGTCCTGGGACTGCTGCCGCGGGGCACACACGATCCGGCGAAATTCATCACGCCAGCTGAACTCAGAGCCAAACTCGTCGCGCGTGGCTTGAGTGTCGGCCCGTTCGTCGGGCTTGGCCCCTGCGGGCTCGACCGGCGTCTCGACTTCACCTTCGGCCGGCTTCCCTCGCTGCAGATCATGTACGCGGGCCATGCACGCGCACCGGTGTCCACGTAGCAAGCAGGCAGATAAGGCAACATCTCTTCTGTAAATATCGCGGTTTGATTGGGCTGGTCACGTGGCTTCCATGTTCATGGAGGCCCTTTCGGTCTCCCATTCGTCGCTGATCTCGCTGAGGACGGCTGAGGCGAGCCTCAGGAGCGATGCCTCGTTGGGAAACAGCGTGGCGACACGGGTTCGGCGTTTTATTTCCATATTGATGCGTTCCAGCCCATTTGTGGTGCGGAGTCTGCGGCGGTGGAGTGCCTGGATCCGTAGCACCGTGAGGGCTTCTGGGATATTGTCTTCGAGCCAAGAGGCCAGATCAGGAGCTGTTTTCTGGTAGCGGGTGACCGTCTCACGGAGACGTCGCTGCGCTTCAGCGGACTCGTCGGCGTCGAAGATGCGACGCAGGTCCCGGGCGACATCCGTCCGCATCGCCATCTTCGGCACGTGTGCCATGGCGTTTTGGATCATGTGGAACTGGCACCGCTGCCAAGGCACGCCAGCCAGCACCGCCTCACAGGCGGCCTTGCGGGCGGGTCATCGTTGGTTCCTTGGGTGGTTTAAGACACTTCCAAGAAAGCCTCGATGACCCGCCTTTTCAAATCCTCGCTGGTATGTGCCTTCCCTCGGCTCGCAAGCTCGCCTCGGTCAGGCACATACCAGGGATTTACAGAAAGTATGTTGCACTAGC
>CAIRDU010000271.1 GCA_903877395.1 uncultured Planctomycetaceae bacterium | reverse complement strand
GTATCGCCGGTGAGCACGGCCAACGGATCTCTCGCACTCTTCGCGAGGTCATAGACTAGGATCGAGATGCCCTCGGGCGTGTGTCCAGGCGTTTCCATTATCTCGAGCCGAACATCGCCGAATTCAATCCTGTCGCCATCCTGCATGTGGACACATTCGAATTCCGCCTCGGCCCTTCGGCCGAGGCAGATCGTCGCTCCAACCTGGTTGCGGAGTTCGATGTGTCCGGCGATGAAGTCGGCATGGAAGTGCGTCAGGAAAACGTGCTTGATCTGATAGCCGCCCTCCTTGGCATCGCGAATGTATTGATCAACGTCACGCTGCGGGTCGACCACGACTGCCGTCTTTGTCCTGTCGTCGGTGATCATGTACGACGCGTGAGACAGGCAGGCCAAGTAATACTGCTGAATCTTCATGACGCTGCTCCTTTAGGCATGTTCTGGGGGGTGATGGTGACGACCGCCTACTTCACTGCGACGAGTAAGTCCTTCGATTGCTCCGCAATCGCAGTCCCGGCGAGGCCGCCGAGAACGATCGCGAGAAGCACGGCGCGAGAGCATGTGGTGGCGGTACGGCAGGCCTGATTCCAAGGCATTCTCGCGAGCACCATCGCCATCCCGCAGGTGTCTGTGACACCTGCAAAAACAAGGCCAACGCCGATGAAGCCAGCCAGACCCATCCCAACCGTGCTCCACGGTTCCGGCGCAAAGCCCCCCAACGCCGCACCAATTGCGACGAGTGCCCCAGCAGTAATTCGCACCTGCCGCTCGAGCGACATCGCTTTGCGACCGTGGAGGACGGCTACTCCTGCCAACTCGCAGGCCGCCGTGCCGCCGTCAACGCTAACGACATTCGTGATGCCGGCGGCGATCATCTTCTCGCAGGCCTGCTTGCTGCGGCCGCCGGACCGGCAGACGAAGTAGATCGGATCCTGCTGGCCGCCGAGTCCGGAAGCGAGCGACTTGGGGTCGAGACGGTCAAGCGGGACATTGCGCGCACAGTCGACGTGCACCTCACCGTATTCCGCGGGCGTGCGGACGTCGATCAGCATGGGGGTGTCGCCGCGGCGGCGAAGCTCATTGAAGGCCTGAGCGGAAATCGTGGCAACCATAGACCTACCTCCTTTGGGATGTTCTGGCCGCCCTAATGGCACGGGCGCGGCCAATACATTATCGATTTATTGGAATACTACGACATATGAATCGCGAAAATGAAAGACCGGGGTTTTGTTCGCTCTCCAGCACAATACCTTCAGCCCCGCTTGCCGCCAAACCGGCTCTCTATGCAGGCCATGATTCTCGCCAGATGCGGTTCGATAATCGTGTAGTAGGTGCATCGGCCCTCCTTTTCGGCGGCCAGGAAACTGCATTGCTGCATGAGTCGCAGGGCTCGAAGGCCGTGTGACTGGGAATGCCGCGGGCTTCGGCTAGTTCGCCCACCATGTAGCGGCCACCGAGCAGCATCTGCACAATTCGCACCGATGCGGGTGGGCGAGCGTCCGCAGACAGTCCGCCGCCTGTGCTATCCCCACCCAAATGGATCAACCGGCCCCGTTTTGTAGTTGGACGAGCCTCGATCATGGGGCTCTTTTCCGTGGCTCGGCCCGCCCTGCCGAAACCTCCTCCGGTCAGGCAAGCAGCCTCATGCGAAAACACGTTGAAATATTCCGATATGTCAACAAATCTTTTTGCGAAAGCCCGGGATCACATCCAGAGCAGTCTGGCAACGGCTCCTTGGCTGCCAACCACCACCGCAGTCTGTTCAAGCTCTCGCCCCAGCAAAAGAGCCTCCGATTCAGTCAGCCCAAGAATCAAGAAGCTGGGTTCGGGTTGCCAGTCGCAAGCTGTTCAGATTCCTTCGCCACGGAAAGCAGGAAGCCCACGTGACTGGAGGACCGCTTCGAGGCTTTCCATCCGCTGGCGATTTTCAAGATCGCTCAGCTGCGTAGACTGCGGATTGCATGCCGTGACGTAGGCCCAGTGGTGGGTGCCCATATGCTTCAGAAGTTCTTCGAGGCTTGCAGACACCTCGCCGCACCGAATGCAGAAATGATTCGCGGCAGACTCGTAGACCCAGAAGTTGGTCGACTCGTAGGCTACTTTGAGGGGGTGGCTATCCATGTCACTGGCCGCGAGAGGGGAAGGCGAGCCGCCTGCTATTCGACGACCGACTGTACCCGTTGGGTACCAGAGCAAAGGCTCTTCACGTCGTCACCCGAGTCCAACCCAAAGACGCAAAGCGTGGTGCCATGTGGCATCGCCTTGCAGAAGACAAAAAAAGAGGCTCCGGTCGGAGTCGAACCGACGATGGCGGATTTGCAATCCGCTGCCTTAGCCACTTGGCTACGGAGCCGTAAAAAACTACCCAGACTCCCCACGCTACGGCAGTGAGGTCCAATTGGTCAAGCGGGCGCTACCAGCTTCGACTCTTCGGATTCCTCCGTACAATGGGATTCTTACGATTGATGCTTTAGGATCGGCTTCTGATGATCGATTCCTTCAATCTGTTCTTCATTCGGGTGCAATCCGGGGCCAATACGCCCTTCATTTGGCAGACCTGCCGCCCGGCCGATATAGTCGCGATATTCCGCGGCGAGAAGACCCCCGAAAAGTCAAACCGAGTCAGCAGGAGCATTCGTTTTATGAACAAGCCCGCATCGTGTGATATCGGATTGATCGGCTTGGCGGTAATGGGTGAAAATCTCGCACTCAATATCGCCAGCCGCGGTTATTCGATCGCCGTCTACAACCGCACTGCCACCGTCACAGACGCCTTCACAGCCAATCGTGGGAAACAGCCCAATGTTGTCGGCTGCCACTCGCTGGAAGACCTCGTCGCGGCGATCAAGACTCCTCGTAAGGTCATGATGATGGTGAAGGCGGGGCCTGCGGTCGACGACCTCATCGCCCATCTCACTCCCCTGCTCTCCCCTGGCGATGTCATCATCGATGGCGGCAACACCCTCTACTCCGACACGGAACGCCGCACGCAAGAAGTTGAGTCCAGCGGATTACTCTACATTGGCACGGGTGTTTCCGGCGGCGAGGAAGGCGCGCTCAAGGGCCCCAGCCTGATGCCGGGCGGCTCGCGAGCTGGCTGGCCCATCGTGCAGCCGATCTTTCAGGCAATCTCTGCAAAAGTTGGCCCCAAGGGCGATATTCCTTGCTGCGATTGGGTGGGGCCGCGTGGCGCCGGGCACTACGTGAAAATGGTTCACAACGGCATTGAGTACGGCGACATGCAATTGATCTGCGAGGCCTACTGGCTGCTCAAGCATGGCGCAGGACTTTCCAACGACCAGCTTGCCGAAGTCTTCCACGAATGGAATACGAGCGAACTGGATAGCTATCTGATCGAGATTACTCGCGATATCTTCACCGTGCGAGATCCAGACACGGGCAACTTCATGGTCGATCAGATTCTAGACAAAGCAGGCGCCAAGGGCACAGGCAAATGGATGAGCCAACTGGCTCTGGATCTAGGCTCGCCCAGCACAATGGTGACCGAGGCGGTCTACTCGCGGTGTCTCTCGGCATTCAAAGAGGCCCGAGTGCGAGCCAGCCAAGTGCTCAAAGGCCCCGACATGCCCAACCGCGGCAATCCCAGCGAGTTTATCGAGCAGGTTCGGCAGGCGCTCTATGCTTCCAAAATCGCCAGCTACGCGCAAGGCTTCGTGCACTTAGCTGCAGCTGCCAAGGAGCACAATTGGGAACTCGACTACGGCTCGATCGCAATGCTTTGGCGAGGCGGCTGCATCATCCGCGCGCAGTTCTTGGAACGCATTGCCGAAGCCTATCGGGCCCATCCGAATCTCGAAAATCTCATGCTTGCGCCGTACTTCACCGAAGCCCTTGCCAAAGCCCAGCAGTCCTGGCGGCACGTCATCGCCACCGCCGCCACGATTGGGATTCCAGTGCCTGTCTTCATGACGGCATTGTCCTATTACGACGGCTACCGCCACGCATCGCTACCGGCTAATCTCCTGCAGGCGCAGCGGGATTACTTCGGTGCCCACATGTACGAGCGCACCGACAAGCCTGGCACATTCCACACCGAGTGGCTGGAGTTGCGCAAGCCAGTCGGCGAAGCAAAGATCGCGGCAAAGGCATCCCGATGAGCGATGCATTTCTGTCTCGCATGTTTAGCCTTACCGAACGCACCGCCGTGGTCGTGGGCGGCACGGGCGTATTGGGCGGAGCGCTGGCCGAAGGACTCGCCCTCGCTGGCGCGTTTGTCATTGTGGCTGGCCGTGGCGCCGATCGCGGCCTCGCGAGGCTCGATACCATCCGCGCTGCTGGTGGAGATGGCGCGTTTCTTGCCGTGGATGCGGTGGATCGCCAAAGCGTGCAATCGCTCTTGGACGCGGCAACCCGCACCCGCGGCCGCGTTGATATTCTCGTCAACTGCGCAGGGGTGAATTCATCCGTGCCGTACTTCGACATCGCCGACGACGACTGGGACAAGGTGCTATCCACTAACTTGAAGAGCACGCACTTGGGCTGCCAGATCTTTGGACAGCACATGGCAGGCAGTGGGGGCGGGGCGATTTTGAATATTGGCAGTGTCTCAGCAGACAAACCGCTCTCGAAGGTGTTTGCCTATTCAGCGTCGAAGGCGGCGGTTGTCAACTACACGCAAAACGTGGCCCGTGAACTTGCCCCCAAGGGAGTCCGAGTGAACGTACTGTGCCCCGGTTTTTTTCCGGCCGAGCAAAACCGCAAAATTCTTTCACCAGAACGCACGGCCTCGATTATGAGTCAGACGCCAATGAACCGCTTCGGCAACCCCGAGGAACTCGTCGGTGCAGCGATCCTGCTTTGTGGCTCTGTGGCGGGCAGTTTTATCACCGGCACGTCTGTCTACGTCGATGGCGGATTTACCGGCATGCGTTTATAAGCACCGGTAGACAAGGCTTGCCTCCGGCTCCCTCCGGATGCTCGACGGCATTTGGATTTTTCGACCAAACTCAAGATGAAAGACTAGCCGCGGATGGTGAGCAGAAAAAAGCCCCTGCAAGAAGACTTCTGCCATTCCGTTGCAAACCGGCCAACCTCGTACTTTCCGATGAAACCTTGAAATGGATGCCCGTACGCAATAGCCATGCCCCACACGATCGTGATCTTTGGCGCTTCCGGCGATCTCACGAGCCGGAAGCTTGTGCCGGCGATTTACAACCTGATGCGAGCAGGCAGTTTGCCGCCGGTCACTCGCATTCTTGGCTTCTCGCGAACCGAAATGACAGACGACGCCTGGCGGGCAAGCCTGCGCGAGACAACATCGCAACACGCCGGCGGAGAACCGTTTAGCGAAACAGCGTGGCAGGAATTTGCTGCCACTGTTTTTTACCAGCAGGGCGACATCGCAATTGCCGACGATTTTGCGTCGCTCAAGCAGCGGCTCGCAATGCTCGAAGGTGATGCGACTGGAACGCGGGTCTACTATCTGGCCACCGCTCCACAATTCTACGCGCCCATCGTCAGAGCCCTCGGATCTATCGGCATGGCGACGGAGACAGATGGGCCGCGACGCATCGTTGTAGAAAAGCCTTTCGGCACCGATCTATCCACGGCCAAAACGCTCAACGACCAACTGCACACCGTCTTCGACGAAAGCCAGATCTATCGCATTGATCACTATCTCGGAAAGGAGTCGGTGCAAAACATTATCGCCCTACGTTTTGCCAACACAATCTTCGAGCCGGTGTGGAACCGTCGCTACATCGACCACGTACAGATCACCGTAGCTGAGGAAGTGCCTGTCGGACGGCGAGGACCTTACTACGAATCGGCTGGCGTCTTGCGTGACATGTTTCAAAACCATCTGCTGCAATTGCTAATGGTGACGGCCATGGAAGCGCCTGTGCGATTCAACGCCAGCGCGGTGCGGAATGAAAAAGTAAAGGTACTCGACGCTATTCGGTCGCTGGATGTGGGGGAGGCGACTGGAGCAGGCTTACGAGGTCAATACCGAGGCTATCTCTCGGAGCCGGGCGTGGCAGCCGACAGCCGAACGGCCACGTTTGGCGCTATTCGCCTCGAGGTCGACAACTGGCGATGGCAGGGG
>CAIRDU010000270.1 GCA_903877395.1 uncultured Planctomycetaceae bacterium | reverse complement strand
GGGACCACATGCAGGCAACCTAGTCACGCCTTGACGGGATGGGGGAGGGGATGCATCCGCCCTTCATCGGCATCGAATCGGGATTGGTTCATCCCCCTTTTAAAAAATTCCCAAAGAAGGACTGACCCGGCGCTGCTGGATGGCCCCGCAGACGCCGTCCTGTGCCTTTTACGGCCATTTGTCGGTATAGTGTTCATATGGACACTAACAAACCCCGCCAAGGGCCTTCCTTGCTCTTTTACGGGCATTCCAACGCGCCCCCCGAGGGCTAACGCCCCCGGCCCATTTCCGGTGGCTTTCCGCGGCATTTGCGGCCACCGATAGCGCCATGAGGCAGTCAGACCTCCCAGAAGAGGGTCGTCAGCGGTTACGGCAGGCGAGAATCGACTTCGCTGTCTACTACGGCGCGGCCACCCCAGCCGACGCGGAAGTGATGGACCAGCTAGTCCTAGCCCGGTTATTTCATGCTCTACTCGCCAACGAAGCCACACCCTGTGCGAATCCTGCCCCTGCCGTCGCAGCCAGCAGGGATATCCGGGCTAAGGACAAAACCGCCTGGCGGTTTTGTTTTAGCCCGCATGAGCCCCTCCGTGTCGCATCCACGCCGTCCGAACCGTGAGCGACGCACCATGAACGCCTCAAAGAGTGTGAAAAATGCGGCTGCTAACTAGACTCTTCGGCTCAAAACACTTCGTAGACTTCGACTAGCGCTTCGCCTGTGCTGTCGCTTACCCCTGAAACGTGGACGGTGTAGCTCTGTCCCGCATTCAAGCTCACAAGTATGGCTGCGTCTTTACTGCCGATGCTTAGCGGAAACGCACCGACCTGTGCGAATGTTGTCCCGAGCATGGCGTTCCAGTTGTCGCTTTCGGCTACCACAACCCCGCTGCCGTCGATCACCTTCATGGTTGGGTCCGTCAAGGCGCCTTGTACCCCAAATCCGACAATTCCCGGACCAATTGCCCGGATCAACACCTGCTTACTACCTGTGCCTCTGATGGCGAAGCCCATAATCAAGATATTTGCGCCAACGCCGACTTGGCACCTGCCTGAAAGATTGACGAGGCGAGGCAGCATTCCTCCAGCGGTGTCGTAGGCTTCAACGAGGATTGTCCCAGGGCCTGATCCTCGGGCTTGTACTGTAAAGCCGCCTGCAACCGGCAGGCTCATGGCCGCGTCTCGCGAACCCGCTGCGAAGGCAAAGGCTCCGACGGACTGAAACGTCGAAGCGAGGGAACTCGGCCAGTCGTCGTTCACTGCCAAGGGTAATGTTCCGGTAGTATAGAGGTCGATTTTGGGATCGGCCATTCCCACGAGTCCGTATTGGTTTAAGGCCGGCCCCGCCGCACGCAGCAGGATATTCTTGATACCACCATCGATGACCGCGCCAACGATGAGCGTTTGACCGCTGACCATGGTCGTGCGGATCGAGAGATTGGACAAGAAACTCGCAGGCGTGATCGTGAGGTTAGCCGCCGAACTCACGGCGTTGCCCGCGACATTGGAAATTCTGACCGAATAGGCC
>CAIRDU010000269.1 GCA_903877395.1 uncultured Planctomycetaceae bacterium | reverse complement strand
GGCCATTGCTCGAGCCTTGGCCATGCAGCCTCGCGTGATGCTTTTCGATGAACCGACCAGTGCACTTGATCCGGCAATGGCCGCTGAGGTTTTGGATGTGATCCTCGACTTGGCGAGGGCCGGACAGACAATGATGATCGTCACACACGACCATCTATTTGCGCGTCGGGCAGCTGCGAATGTGGTCGAGTTGGTGGGCGGTCGCGTCACTGCGGTTTCAAAAAAAACTCCGCCCGGGACAGGTGTCCCGGGCGGAGCTCACTGACTGAAGTCGGGCAACGGAAAGTCCGTTTTGACCAACTGATTTCAAACTGATTACTTCGCGGAGACCGTCCGGCTCACCGCAATGACGCGGCTAGGAGCCTTCTTCGATGCCGAAGCATCGGGTGTCGGGGCAGCAGGAGCCTCGACAGGAGCCTCTGCACCGCAAGCCGGTTCGCAGCAGCCGTTGCCGGCACCGCAATCTGGCTCGCCAGCGTCGCAGCAGCTTGAGCAGCAGCTACGTTGACGATGGCAATGCTTCTTCTTCGCTTCGTGGCAAGCGCGGAGAAGACCCATGATGCAATGCTTCTTGCAACGCTTCTTGCAGCAACCAGTATCAGCACCGCAGCTTGGCTCGCAGCAACCGTTACCGGCATCGCAAGCTGGCTCGCAGCAACCGTTACCGGCATCGCAAGCTGGCTCGCAGCAACCGTTACCGGCACCACAATCAGGCTCGTCGCCACAGCAGCTGGTGCAGCCGTGGTGTTTCCGCTTGCACTTTTCAAACAGGCCCTTGCAGTGGCCGAAAAGGTCATGCTTCTTGCAACGCTTCTTGCAGCAACCAGTATCAGCACCGCAGCTTGGCTCGCAGCAACCGTTTCCGGCATCGCAAGCAGGCTCGGCACAACCATTTCCGGCACCACAAGCCGGTTCCGCACAACCATTGCCGGCACCGCAAGCCGGCTCACAGGCGTCCGAGCAGCCGCCGTTGCCGGCTCCGCAGTCGGGCTCACAGCACGAGGTGCAGCTCTTATGGCCGCCGAGCATCCGATCGAGAATCTCGAAACCGAAGGACTGACTACAAACGGTAACGCCAAGAACCAGCGCTCCGAGGAACAACATACGCTTCATCGAGCCACATCTCCTTTGCTTGTAGATCCAGCACAGACTCTTTGTCTGTTTCGCGAGGCTAGTCACCTCGAGTGCGTGATCCACTTACTTTTTCCGCGACAGGCCTGTCGAGCCATTCCGTGACTCGAGTTATTTTCAGGTTGCTGCCGCCCCCTGGTTGCCCGACGGGCACAGTGATGCCCCGGGGGACAAAGAGGGCTATCGGCCGATGGATCAAAGGAGCTTGAGCGAGCTCTAAGTATTTTTTGAGACACGACTTACGGTGCGCATTAGGTAAGAAATTCCGTACGTTTTGTATGCGTAATTTGTACGGTGTGGCATTCTCTAACCGGTACAGATTCACGCGGATTGTTGGCGCGATCGTTGCAGCTTTACGCGCAGCCGATCAGGCGGCGCGAGTCTGCCGATTGCACGGGCTATAACACGAACGATTGACAGGCAGTCAGCGGCCCGTATGCTCGCCCAAGGAATCTGGTGGCCTGTCGATTGCATCTGCTTTTGACTGGCAAACAGGGAACACCGGTGTGATTCCGGGACGGCCCCGCCGCTGTATCCAAGCGACTCCTTGAAAGGGGAAAAGGCCGGCTGATATCGAGCCATTGCGAATGAGGCAGCATGTGCGGCCAGTGTTTGCGAGAAGGTAGGCAGCCGGTTGAGCTTGGGAGTCAGAAGACCTACCAGCTTTCGTGAGCATGCCAATCTGCGAGGGCAGGGTGGTAGGCACGGGCGAAAAGCGGTTCAATGCCGTCTCGTCCGGTTTGTCGAGCCAAACCGAAACGATTCTCTCAGCAAAGCACTCGATTCACTTCGGTTCCAGCCCTGCCTAGGCAGATGCCGCCACCGTGTGGAGGGACTGTGCGCACTGGCGGAAACGAACTGTGCGGGTTGCATGAATCAGAACCTTTTACACGACGGGTTTTCGTCGGTGCCGACAGAGACTCGCCTCAATCGATCACGCTATGGATCGCATTGGGCCCCAGCGGGAATGACGCTCGTGGAACTGCTCGTTGTGGTCGCGATCGTGTCATGGCTTGTCGCGCTCTTATTGCCGGCGGTGCAAGCCGCTCGGGATTCGGCTAGGCGAACGACATGCACCAATAACCTGCGACAGATTGGATGCGCCCTGCACGGCCACCTTTTGGCCAAGCGCACGTTTCCGATGGGCTGCCTTGAATGGAAGGCCGGCACCGGAGGAACGAATCGCTGTTTGGCATGGAGCGCGTTCATTCTGCCTTGGTTGGAGGAGCAGACAACAGCGGATCGAGTGAATTACCAGAAACCGTTCGATGACCCTGCCAATGCGGCAGTTGCGGCGACGGCGATGCAAACCTATCTCTGTCCGTCGGCCAGTCGTACGAGCCCACTCGTGGGCGGTTTGGGAGCCAGCGACTACGGGGGCGTTGTGGGGGAAAGGATCACATCGTCCAACAGTCCCGAAAAGGGCGTGCTTGTTACGGGCAAATCGTACGCGCCTCGAGAGATCACAG
>CAIRDU010000268.1 GCA_903877395.1 uncultured Planctomycetaceae bacterium | reverse complement strand
GGCAGCGGTGCTCTATTTCTTTCTGCGGGAGCCTCAACGCGGCGCCGCCGATGCTGCGGAAATGGTGGCCATCGGCCACACGCTCCCTCACCCCCCCGGCAAACCACTCGGCATTGGCGACACGCTGCGACTGGTGCTCGGGAAGCCGGCGGTGGTCTTGCTCATGCTTGCGTTCCTCGGAGCGAATTTTGTGGCCACGATCTTCCTGACGTGGACGCCAACATTTTTGGTTGAGAAATTCAACTATTCGCTCGGCGCCGCCGGGCTTAACGCCACGCTCTTCATCCATCTCGCTAGCGCCGTGAGCGCGCCATTGGCGGGCATGGCCGCCGACAGGCTGGCGTCCAAGATGGCAGGCGGGCGAATGCTCGTGCAGGCTGGGGGGCTTCTGGTGGGGGCGATCTTCGTGACGATGGTCGGTCTGTGTACCACCACGCCAGTGCTGCTGGCCGCCATGACGGCCTTCGGTGCGTGCAAGGGTTGTTACGACGCCGGGATCTTTGCATCGCTCTACGATCAGATCCAGCCCGAGGCGCGGGCCACCGCCGCTGGCATTATGAACACGATCGGTTGGGGAGGCGGTGCGCTCGGGCCGCTCTTCGTTGGCTTGGCCACCACATACGGCGGAGCTGAAAGCGACATGGCCAACATGAGCAATGCGATCGCTCTGGGAGGCGCGGTGTATCTGCTGTGCGCGGCCCTGCTGGCCGGTGCAATCGCATGCAGCCAGCCAGCGAATTCCGGCCAGCAGCTGCCATCGCCGACAGACTGACTGTTTTTCATGCACCCGAATTTTCAATTCGCCATAGACTCCTGAAACATCGTGTATCGCGGCATTTCAAACTCAACCTGACACGACGGCTTGCCCGTGCTACAATTAAGGCTGATGTCTGCCTCAAGTGCTTGAGACTGGGCTCACGGAGAGTCGCGAGATGCGCCACCATTTCAAACAACGTTGCTGGACAATTTTGGGCTGCCTCGTGCGAGTTCCCTGCCCGTGCGTAGCGTTCCTGCAGCTATTCGCCATTGCATCGGTAGCAGCGGCAGACTCCCCCTCTCAAACCGAGGCCCACCGCAGCGTCTACCAGGAAAAGCTCAAGCCTCTCTTGGCGTCGCGATGCTTTTCCTGCCACGGCGGGCTCAAGCAAGAGGCTGGGCTGCGACTGGACACCGTCGAACTCATGTTTGAGGGAGGTGAATCCGGCGCGATCATCTCGAAGGAAAACCCCGGCACAAGCCTGATCCTGTCGCGAGTGAGCGACCCAGATCCTGCCTCGCGTATGCCGCCCGAGGGCGAAGGCGAGCCGCTCACGCCCGAGCAACTCTCGCTTCTCAAGGATTGGATCGTTGCCGGGGCTCCGGCCCCCGCCGACGAAAGGCCCGAGGCTGACCCGCGAGATCACTGGGCCTTTCAGCCACGAACTCGTCCCGCAGTGCCTGCCGTAACCGCTGCGGCGTGGGTGAAAAATCCCATCGACGCCTTCTTGGCCAATGGCTACGAGCACAACGGGCTCACGCCGCAACCCGAGGCCCAGCGGAGTGTGCTTATCCGGCGGCTCTATTTGGATCTTATCGGTTTGCCCCCCACAGCAGCTCAACTCGCATTGCTTGAGTCTGATCAATCGCCCGACTGGTACACACAATTGGTCGACCAACTTCTGGCCGATCCACAGCACGGCGTGCGGTGGGCCCGCCACTGGATGGACATCTGGCGATTCAGCGATTGGTGGGGGCTGGGTGAGGAAGTGCGCAACAGTCAGAAGCACATGTGGCACTGGCGAGATTGGATCATTGAATCCCTCAACGCCGACACGCCCTACGACGAAATGGTTCGCCAGATGCTCGCCGCCGACGAGATCTATCCCGACGACCCCACGAAACTCCGCGCCACAGGCTACCTCGTCCGCAATTTTTATTCGTTTAACCGCACCCCTTGGATGGATGAGACTGTTGAGCACGTGGGTAAGGGCCTCCTTGGCCTCACGATGAACTGCTCCAAGTGTCATGACCACAAATTTGATCCGATCCAGCAGGAAGATTTCTACAAAATGCGGGCCTTTTTCGAGCCCTACCACGTCCGGCTGGATATCGTGCCCGGGCAGGCCGATCTGGCCAAGGATGGCCTCCCGCGGATCTACGATGGCGTGCCCGAGATGCCCACGTATCTCTTTGTACGAGGGGAAGACACCAAGCCAGACACTTCGCGCTCGATCCAACCGGGCGTACCCGAGGTCATCGCGTTCAAAGAGATCGTGATCCAGCCTGTGTCCCTGCCAAAGACGGCGTTCCAACCACAGCGGCAGCCGTGGGTGATCGAGGCACACGTGACCAACGCCGCGGGCACGGTGAAGGCTGCCGAGCAATCGCTGACTCAAGCCATTGAAAAGCGAACTGCAGCCGAGCGGGCCGTTGTGGCGGAGGAAATAAAGGCCGCCGCTGGAACTGGAGTTGGCATCGCAGGGCCGAGCACCGCGCCAGCCAACGGGCTTTCCGCTGCCGGCGAATTCCGCGATGACTTCAGTGCATTCGACTCCGCCCGGTGGAAAACATTTGGGGGCAGTTGGAAACACGAGCCTGGCAGGATGCTGCAGGGACAAGACGGCGCCACG